>NZ_UWOA01000110.1:0-942 GCF_900604305.1 Mycobacterium sp. P7213 | reverse complement strand
GCCGCCTTTGGGGCGGACTTTGTAGCCGAGGTTGGGGCTGCCGTCGGCTTCGGTGGTGCGGCCGGTGTTCCACCAGCCGGCGACCGAGTCCACTTTGTGGAAGGAGCCGTTGATCGTGGAGTCGAAGCTCACGGAGTCGAAGATGTAGAACTCGGCTTCGGCGCCGAAGTAGGCGGTGTCGGCGATGCCGGTGCTGGTGAGGTAGCTCTCGGCCTTGCGGGCGATGTTGCGCGGGTCGCGGGAGTAGGGCTCGCGGGTGAACGGGTCGTGGACGAAGAAGTTGAGGTTCAACGTCTTTGCCGCCCGGAACGGATCGATCCGGGCGGTGGAGAAGTCGGGCAGCAGCATCATGTCGGATTCGTGGATGGACTGGAATCCGCGGATCGATGATCCGTCGAACGCCAGTCCATCCTCGAATGCGGCCTTGTCGAGTGCTGAGGCCGGGATCGACAAGTGCTGCATCACTCCGGGCAGGTCGCAAAATCGGACATCGACGTAGTCGATCTGTTCGTCGGCGATCAGCTTGAGAATGTCGTCAGCGGTCTTGTCGGTCACTGTGGTGCTCTCCTCGGAACTCTCAGTTGGCAATGCTCTTGTCGTGCAATGGATTTGTTAGGCCCAGCTGGAGCCGACGGAGGCGTCGGTGTTGGCCATGTTGTTGCCGGCCGACTGCACCTTCTGACCGTGGCTGTTGGGGCGTGTCTCATTGACTGTGTAAGTGGTTTGGCCTGAATGGTGGTGGCAGGCTGCTACCACCGGACAGGAGAGATCATCTTGCCGACCTCTGATTCGAACGCCGCTGCCGAAAAGCTGTCGAAGTTGTTGCCCCCGGCAGCCGTGGATGCGCTGCTGGCTGACGCCGAAGCCTCTGGAACGCCGCTTGATGGCCCCGACGGGCTGCTGGCCGCTATCACCAAATCCGTGCTGGAACGGGCCCTAGAC
>NZ_UWOA01000033.1:0-51372 GCF_900604305.1 Mycobacterium sp. P7213 | reverse complement strand
GCATCGTCATACCGGGATCGGGCTACACACGCCTGCCGACGTGCACTTCGGGCTGGCCGCCGACAAGGCTGCCGACCGGCGAGCCGTGCTCGCCGACGCCCGTATCCGACACCCGCACCGCTTCGGTACCAACCGTGCGCCGAAGATCCTCGACCTGCCCGACACCGTCTGGATCAACCAGCCAGCCCAGGAGGCCGACACAACAGCCGCCTAACACCTGATGGACTCAAACGCCTTGACAAATTCCGCTGCGGCCGGCTGGCTCCATCGGCGGGGCAGGTGTTGCATGCCGCGTTTCTTGGCCCCAAACTTCCCAACGCCGATGTTGAGAACCTCGCGCTCTACAACATTGACTCCTTCAAATCCGCAGGCCGCAACGGGATCCGCTTCGAACACGGCGCGGTGGTGCCGTCGGCTCCGGATAACGCTGAGTACGGGTTTGGATACCGGTATGCACTTACGTCAAAGTCGGACACGTTCGCTCACTGGCGGCTGGGACGAACGCTGGCGTCTTTCGACTGGATCGACCTAGGCGCATCCGTCGGCGAAACTCAGGATCACGCCAAGCTGGCACGCGTGTGGCTGGCTCTGGCACGAGCTCGCGAACAGATTGAGCCGAACGGCTTTGGAAGTGGGGTCGCGGCGCCATTCGCCGTCAGAGTCAAGATCCGGCCAGCCGACGGGCGACAACCGGTGTGGGGTGGATTGTTGAAGGGCATCTTCGATGGGGTGATTAGCGCGTTCCAGGCACACACCGACATGGCTGTGCTGCCGGAGGTCACAGCCCGACTCGCGGCAATCCTTCAGGCTGACCGAACGGAGATCGAGAAGCACCTGCTTGAGAAGCGCTGGGCCGTCCTCGGTGCCGTGCCGCGGCTCGTCTCGCGGTACCGAAAGGGCGTTAAGTGGGACCCCGCGGACCACTGGTGCGTTGCTGGCGAGCTGATAGCCGCGCATCCGGATGGTCCTCGCTGGTCCGTAAAAGGTGATCTCATCGCGGTCGAACGTTAACTCGCACACGACACCCTGTGTAATACGGTCTCGCTCGGCGGGGGTTTCATCTGATGAACGTGGCGTACTTTACTGGTCACCCGCCATATTCGATTCCGCCGTATTCCTCCACTGGAGGTACCGCGCCAGCGGCTTGGCCAGTTGGTAGGCAGGGAGTCGTCATCTGCCAGCCGGGGGCGTCATTTCATTCCTCGGTCCTGCCCCAGTAACCGTGCGCGGAGATTACTAGGCAGAAAACGCGCCAGGTGCCGACAATCTGCTAGCATTGACAGCAATGCAAGCAATGGGCGAGGGGTGACTGATGGCGACCTTGACGATTCGTGATTTTGACGACGAGCTCAAAGCGGCGCTGCGTGTTCGCGCAGCAGAGCACGGCCGGTCGATGGAATCAGAGGTGCGCGAGATCTTGCGCACGGCATTGGAACGCCCTGTGGGCGGTCCTGGGATGGCAACGCGGATTCGGCAGCGTTTCTCGGGTACTGGGGGTGTGGAGCTTGACCTGCCCAGCCGGACCGAGCGTCCACGTGCTGCGGTCCTTGACGAATGATCGTCTTGGACACCAACGTCGTCTCGGAGCTCATGCGCGCGGCACCGGAACCTGGTGTCGCTAGTTGGGTCGACAGTTTGGATGCGTCCGACATATTGCTGACTGCCGTGACGGCGGCCGAACTGATGTACGGCGTCGCCCGATTGCCGAACGGGCGACGCAGACGGGAGCTTCGCGTAAAGGTCGACGGACTGCTGGCGGAGGATTTCCGGGACAGGATTTTGCCATTCGACGCGCTGGCTGCAACCCACTATGCGGAAATCGTTGCTGACCGGGAGCGTAGCGGGTTCCAGATCAGTATGGCCGATGGGCAGATCGCCGCAATTTGCCGCAACTGGAACGCCGGACTTGCGACGCGCAACGTCAGTGACTTCGTTGACACCGGCGTCGAACTCATCAATCCGTGGGACTTGGCAGCGCCGTAGCCGCTTGGCCGCAAACCACGCACGCCGGCTGCGAAACGGTGTCAATGAAACATGCTGTAGCACAGCGGTTTAGCAGCGGCAGGCAGCATTTTTCTAGGAGACCGAAGTCAGTGATTCATCTGATGAACATGGCGTACTTTAATTGACATAATGTACGTTATCGGCGTTAGCGATACGGTGTGGGAAGGGGCCGAGTCCAGATCCGCATCGTCGTTTCCTTCGCCGTGTTTGTGGACTCGCCCCTGGATTGCCGCCATGGTCAACCATCGCCCGTCCCGGCGCGGTTGCCCGATGTGCAAACCCACACAAGCGTCGCGGCGATTGCTGCGCATCCACGGAGCCTGCGCAGGTGCGTCGCCGCCTCGGATGTGCTCGCCGCTATTCACGGCGCGGTGCCGGCCACGACTGACCCGGAGTCGCCCCTGCCTCACCCCTGTCGCACCGTGCCAATACGTCACAGTGACGAAATGATTGAGCATGGCCCGGAGCGCCCTATCGACGCGAAATCACTTCTCGGAGTGGCGAATCAGGCGTGAGGCGGGTTGCCGCAACCAAAAGTTCGCATCGTCCGCCCAGCCGCCAGCCCGCAATCAATTCTGCAAGTGGCGAATCAGCTGTGACCACACGCCGCGCAGCGATTCGACGACCTCCTCGGAGTCCTGCGGATGTAGCCCGTTGAAGTTCTTGGCCGGGATCGACAGTTCTATGTCGTCGGGCACCTTAGCGCCAGCGATAGCGAGCGTCTTTCGTGCGTCCGCGTGCGCCCAGGCCGCGCCGTAGCGACCCAGTGCGGTGCCGATCACTGCTGCGGGCTTGCCCAGCAATGCAGCCTCGCCGTAGGGGCGTGAGAGCCAATCGAACGCGTTCTTCAAGACGCCGGGCAAACCGCCGTTGTACTCGGGGGTGACCACCAACAGGGCGTCGGAGTGGGCCGCCTCTGCGCGAAGAGCCTCGACAGCTTCGTCGGCTGGCGCTACGTCGAGGTCTTCGTTGTAATGCGGCCGCCCATGACGGGCACCACCACTCGCTCTCCCCTCGTCCCCCACACTTGCTGAAGCAGTACGTCACAGTGACGGAATGGGGTTCAGTGGAGGCCATTGGCGAATCCAGTTGCAGCAGTGGCCAATCGGCAACCATTGACCCATGACGGGCGGTTCGGCCGCGCACAACTGTAGGGACGGGTTCGGAGCCTCTGGACGAAGTCGTGCGGCCGAACCTGCGTAAGTGGCGGACTTTCGAGCGTGATGATTTCACGTCGCGTGGCGAACGACGCCGGGAACAGCTCGCAACGTACCTCGAGGGCCTTGAGCGCCATGTGTTGAGTTCGAGGAGCAACGGGACCGCCGTCTAGCCCGGACGCGCAACCTCGAGGCGAAAGCCGGCTAGACCTGCGGACTCAGATGTGAGCCATGGCGGCCATCGCCAGGGGCAGATGGCCGCCATGGCCGAGCGCTGCAGTTACCGCGGCGGTGGCGGCGTTACCGGCTGGCAGGCATTGGCCGCCGGGTTCCACCAGTTGCCCGGACCGCAGTTCGGGGGTGCGGTGGGCTGGCACGCGTTGGCACCCGGGTTCCACCAGTTGCCCGGACCGCAGTCAGGGGGCGTGGCGATGGCCACACCAGGTGACACTGCTGCCACGTAGGTCATGGGCGCTAGCGCAATAGCGACGGCGAACGCCATGCGGCGAACGAACACATTCATCGAATCCTCCCATCAGAAGCGTCCACTCGAAGCTGGACGTGATCATGGGACTACTACCCATTCAGGCGGTTTCACAATCACCGGTGCAAGGCATGCCCGAGAAGGCTAGCGAGCGATGGACGTCGTTGCCGGCGCAGAGCTGCTACCCGGAGCGCACCGCAGCGGGATGGCCGCCATTGTCGGGCGCGGCATCCACCAGGTCGTGGTGTACCCCGTAGCGCTGCCGCTGTTGGGCCATCAGCAGCGGGTAGTTGGCCAGCGCACGTCGGGTCCGCAGTTCGTTGACCCCGGGAATGCGCGCCAGCACCTGGTTGACCCCGCCGACGGCCGGTCCGAGTACCCGCGGCAGGTATTTGAACGGCGTGTCCGCCACGCCCAGGCGGCTGGCGTTGGCATCACCGAGAAACGCCCGGGTCATACCGCTGATGATGTTGACACCCAACCGATGCTTCCAGGATCCCGCGAAGGGCAGCAGCTCGGCAATCTCACGCGCCAGGTAGTCGTGCGTCAGTGCGCGGACGAAGTCGCGATCTTCTTTGTCGGGTTCCACCGCGGTGAGCGCGTACAGCTCGGCGATCCGGATCTGATCGGCCTCGGTTGCCGGATTCAGTTCTTCCGCAACGCCGTTGAGCCGACCAACGTAACGCCAGAAGTGGTAGATGTCGTCGAGTTCTTCTCGCTTATAACGAACACCCAGTTGGTGCATTGCCGCCAGAGCGATTCGGCCGAACTCGACGATGGTGAACGCCATGTAGCTCTGTGGAATGGGGGCACCCCACGCAGCATTGTTCCAGTCGCCTTCGGCGAGCAGATGACGCCGGACGAACGCATGAATGATGCGGACCCGCAATGTCGTGGCCACGCCGGCACCGTGGCGCCGCAGCCCGCCGGGCGTCAGGATCTCCTCCAGCCATGCGCCGACTTCGATCGACCGCACGGCCGCCTGGCTGGTGTAGCGACCGGTCAGCACCAACGGCATGCCGGCGGCGGCGTTCATGGCGCCAGACGTTAACGAGGCCGCACCCAAAACGATGCCGTAGGACGCAGTGTGGCGCACGATATGGCCCGCAGCGCGATCCAGGCGGTCGTGGTCGAGCCAGTCGGGCTCGTGATCGATCTCGTCGAACAATGCCCGCAGCGACTCCGGTGGCGATTCGACCGCGTCGATGCCGTGCTGGAGCGCAGCCCGAAACATGGCCATCCCCGCCCCGCGGGGCAGCGTGGCGAAGTCGGCGACCACGGCATCGGCCAGCGGATCGGCGAGCTGTGTCCCGGCGATCCAGTCCCGGCCGGCCTGGCCGTATCGCGTAATGGCCAGGTCGGCATTGGGGACATTGGGCACATTTGCCATACCGCTATGGAAACATGAGAACAGCTCAGTTACTACTCACTTTTATTTGGGGGTGCCATGCCCGCACAGACACGGTCGCGGCCGCAGCAGCAGCGCGCCCGCGAGATGCGCAGCCGCCTGCTCGAGACCGCCCGTCAGCTGATCGCGCGCCGTGGTGTCGAAACGCTGACCACGCAGAGCATCGCGGACACGGCACACGTCAGTATCGGCACTGTCTACCGGTATTTTCCGGATCGCGCGGCGATCATCGCCGAGCTGGTGGATGCCGCCACCCGCGACATCTCGTTCCAGCTGGTCCGCACTGTTGGACAGGCGATCGACCTCGAGGTCGACGCGGCGGCATTGCTGATCGTCGACACGCTGACGACCGTCTATGAGCAGCACGCCCCGATTCTGCTGGCGGCGCTGACATCCTCATCTTTCGATCTGCCGCCCTACCTCAACCACACCGCGATGGACGAGATCGAGCGCAGCCTGTTGCCGCTGGGCAGCGTGATCCCGAGCCGGTCCCGTCCCGATCTCTCACCCGCGGAGTTGGACGACCTGGTGTTCGTGACCATGGGGGTGACGTCGAGCGCCTGCCTGCGAATCGCCTTGCAGCGGCCCGCGACCGCGGATCGCGAGGCGATGGTGCGGCTGACGGCGACCATGCTGGCGGCCGCACTCAAGGCGCCCGCGGCCGCCTGAGGAACTTTACAATTCTGCGTCAAACTGTCACGCTTGCGGCCGGACGTGGGGCGGGCGAATCCAACCGGAAGGTCCGCCACTCCCCGCGCATCGACGACAAGGAGTCAGCAGGTGGCAGGCACCGAATTCTCCGGCCGCACCATGGTGGTGTCCGGCGCAAGCCGCGGTATCGGGCTGGCCGTGGGACTGGGTGCGGCACGACTGGGCGCCAACGTGGTGCTGCTGGCCAAGACAGCCGAGCCGCATCCGCGCCTGCCCGGCACCGTGCACACCGCGGCAGCCGAGATCGAGAAAGCCGGCGGTAAGGCTCTGGCGGTGGTGGGCGACGTGCGCAGCGAGGAGGACGTGCAGCGCGCCGTCGACGCCGCGGTGGAAAGGTTCGGTGGCATCGACATCTGCGTCAACAACGCCAGCTCCATCGCGACTGAGCCGTCAGAACATTTGTCCGCCAAGAAGTTTGACCTCATGCACGACATCAACGTGCGCGGGACGTTCCTGCTGACCAAGGCGTGCCTGCCGTACCTACGCAAGTCCGCGGCGCCACACGTCCTGACGATCGCTCCCCCGATCAACTTGAACCCGTACTGGTTGGGCGTGCACCCGTCCTACACGCTGTCCAAATACGGCATGACGTTGTTGACGCTGGGCTGGGCCGCTGAGTATGCCGACACTGGAATCGCCTGCAACTGCCTGTGGCCCCAGACCTACATCGCGACCTCCGCGGTGGCCAACTCCCCCGATGGCGGCGAGCTACTGGAGAAGGCGCGCAGCCCGCAGATCATGGCCGACGCCGCCGTGGAGATTCTGCGGCGTCCGGCAGCCCAGGCCAGCGGCCAGTGCTACATCGACGCCGACGTGTTGGCGGAGGCCGGCGTGACGGACTTCTCCGGCTACGGGGGTGGCCCGGAGCCGCTGAGGGACTTCTTCCTCGACCGGTAACGCCGATTCCTCGACCGGTAACGCCGAGCTGGCATTGCCGCGCTGTCAGCGCAGGTAGACCTCGGCACCGCTGGGGTACCCGCCGCCGGTGGTGGTGACATGGACGTGGTCGTAGTGGCCGTAACCGCCGCGCTGGGCTCCGCCGCCGGGTGTGTAGTAGACGCCGCGCCAGATGGCGTCCTGCAGGCCGAACCGGCCGGCGTTCTCCATCACGTAGGCCACGATCGCATCGCCGAGCGCGATGCCCTCGGGGCTGCCCGGGTTGGGCACCATCACATCGAGCGCCAACCCGTTGGGGTGCCAACGCAGCGCATCGGCCCGCACCCCGCCGATCTGCATGATCTCGGGAAAGGCGTCGCTGATGCTGCGAGCGGCCTGGATCGTGCGGACCTGCAGTCCGCGCTCCGGGGCGACTCCCGCGGGCAGGAACCGTGGCACGGTGCGCGTCCGCGAGGCCACGGCGAACCGCGCCGGCGGGCCCGTCTCCGGGGTCGCTATCGGTGCGGCTACCAGCTGCAAACCGCCTGGTGAATTGTCTTCAGCAACCACCGCAATGGATTCTTTCGGCACCGCAGGATTGGCGCTACCTCCCACAGCAAAGAACAATGTAGCTGGTGCGAGGACTGCCGCCATCAATACCGAGGATCGTTTGCGCTGGCTGGCTAACTCGTGTCGGCCCACGGGGAGACACAATACGAGAAATTTGGCTAATAGTCACAAATTTATAAACCTCATAAATTCCTTATTGTTTTGCCCGTCACATCCGAATGGGCGACGGGCGCCACATTGTGTGCGATTCGCGCAGGTGAGCGCGGCCTCGCGCCGGCCTCCCCCGCCTGCAAAGGAAGACCACCTAAGCAGATGGGTCTACACTGCATCTCATGAAATCGACGACCCTCGCCGCAGCGGTCTTGGGCTTGGCCGTGAGCCTGGCGGCGCCCGCTCACGCCGACCCTGACACCGATTTCGCCCGGGAACTGCACACCTACGGCATCTACGGCCCGCGCGACTACAACGCCTGGCTGGGCAAGATCGTGTGCGAGCGGTTGGACAAGGGTGTCGACGGCGACGCGGCCAAGTCGGTTCGCTTCATCACCCCCAATTTGCAGAAGGGCACCAACCAGGCGCAGGCCTGGCAGTTCCTCGGCGCCTCGGTCAACACCTACTGCCCGGACAAGCGGCCGGTGCTGGAGCGCGCGGCCCAGCAAGGCTGATTGGGGGCCTACTCCCCCTGGCCCCGTCGGTAAAGCCGACCTAGGGTCGGTGATAACAGATCCGACCGGTGGGAGGGCTCGCACATGGCCGCAGACAGTAACCTCGACAGCTGCGGTACCCGGGGTCAGCTGAGCGTCGACGACACCACGTATCAGATTCGACGGCTCGATCGCATCGAGGGCTCGGAGCGACTTCCCTACAGTCTCAAGGTTCTACTCGAGAACCTGCTGCGCAACGAAGACGGCCGGCTGGTCACCGCCGAACAGGTTGAGGCAATGGCGGCCTGGGACCCTGGCGCCGCGCACGGCAGGGAGATCGCCTATACGCCGGCGCGGGTGTTGATGCAGGACTTCACCGGAGTGCCGTGTGTGGTCGACCTGGTCGCGATGCGCGACGCGATCTCCGAACTGGGTGGCAAGACCACCCGCATCAACCCGCTGTGCCCCACCGAGCTGGTGATCGACCACTCGGTGATCGCCGATGTCTTCGGACGCACCGACGCCTTCGCGATCAACGCCGAGCTGGAGTTCGAGCGCAATGCCGAGCGCTATCAGCTGCTGCGCTGGGGCCAGCAGGCATTCGATGACTTCTCCGTGGTCCCGCCCGACACCGGCATCTGCCACCAGGTGAACCTGGAGTACCTGGCGCGGGTGGTGTTCACCCGCGACAGTCCCGGAGGGCCGCTGGCCTACCCCGACACCCTCGTCGGGACCGACTCGCACACCCCGATGGTCAACGGACTCGGCGTCCTGGGCTGGGGCGTCGGTGGGATCGAGGCCGAAGCGGCCATGCTCGGTCAACCCATGAGCATGCTGATCCCCCCGGTGGTCGGCCTGAAACTGTCCGGCGAACTGCAGCCCGGCACCACTGCCACCGACCTGGTCCTGACCGTCGCCGAGCTGCTGCGCGCCACCGGGGTGGTCGGCAAGTTCGTCGAATTCTTCGGGCCCGGCGTGGCCAACGTCCCGCTGGCGAACCGGGCCACGATCGGCAACATGAGCCCGGAGTACGGGGCGACCTGCGCGATCTTCCCGATCGATCACGTCACCTGCGACTATCTGCGCCTGACCGGCCGTTCTGAGCATCAGATCACGCTGGTGGAGGCCTACGCCAAAGAGCAGGGCATGTGGCATGACCCCGATCGCGAACCGGTCTATTCGCAAACGCTGGAACTGGATCTGAGCAGCGTTGAGCCGTCGATCGCCGGCCCCAAACGCCCCCAGGACCGCATCCCACTGCGGTTGGCCCCGCACACCGTCGCCGCGCTGCTCGACGGCGCCGAAACCACCGCTCAGGCCCTGTCAGACCTGGACAAGGCGTCGGCGGATTCGTTCCCGGCCAGCGACCCGATCGCGTTCGGCCAGTCCCAAGCGGAAGGCAAACCCCGCGCGCAGTGGGCCGGCGGCGACAAGCTGCCCTGGCGGACCGATGCCAAGCCGATCGAACTCGCCGACGGCACCCGCACCGAGATCGACAACGGCGACGTGGTGATCGCCGCGATCACCTCGTGCACCAACACCTCCAACCCGTCGGTGATGGTCGGCGCGGCATTGCTGGCCCGCAACGCCGTCGACAAGGGGCTCTCGCGCAAGCCGTGGGTGAAGACCACCCTGGCGCCCGGGTCGCGGGTGGTCACCGACTACTACGAGCGGGCGGGCCTGACGCCCTACCTGGACAAGCTGGGCTTCAACCTGGTCGGCTACGGCTGCACCACCTGCATCGGCAACTCGGGGCCGTTGATCCCTGAGGTGAGCAAGGCCGTCGTCGACAACGATCTGACCGTGTGCTCGGTGCTGTCGGGCAACCGCAACTTCGAGGGCCGCATCCACCCCGAAGTCCGCATGAACTTCCTGGCGTCCCCGCCGCTGGTGGTCGCCTACGCACTGGCCGGCACGCTTCGCGTCAACCTGCTCACCGATCCGCTGGGTACCGGCAGCGACGGCGAACCGGTGTACCTGCGCGACATCTGGCCCACCGCCGACGAGATCGCCGCCGTGGTCGACGACAACCTGCAGGCCGAGATGTTCACCGCCAGCTACGCCGACGTCTTCACCGGCGACGACCGCTGGCGTTCGCTGGACGTCCCCGACACCGACACCTTCTCCTGGGCGCCGGATTCCACCTACGTACGCCAGCCGCCGTACTTCGACGGCATGACCCGCGACCCAGCACCACTCACCGACATCACCGGTGCCCGGGTGCTGGCCAAACTCGGCGACTCGGTCACCACCGACCACATCAGCCCGGCCGGATCCATCCGATACGACTCACCCGCCGGAAAATACCTGTCCGAGCATGGAATCGAGCGCAAGGACTTCAACTCCTACGGCTCACGGCGCGGCAACCATGAGGTGATGATCCGCGGCACCTTCGCCAACGTGCGACTGCGCAACCAATTGGCACCCGACACCGAGGGCGGCTTCACCCGCGACTTCACCCAGCCCGACGGTCCGGTGAGCACCATCTACGACGCGTCGGTGAACTACCTCGCCGCCGGCACTCCCCTGGTGATCCTGGCCGGTAAGGAATACGGATCCGGCTCCTCGCGTGACTGGGCCGCCAAGGGCACCGTGCTACTCGGTGTGCGGGCGGTGCTGGCGGTGTCCTACGAGCGCATCCACCGGTCCAACCTGATCGGCATGGGCGTGCTTCCCCTGCAGTTCCCCGACGGCGCCGACGCAGACTCGCTGGGCCTGACCGGTGAAGAGACGTTCGACATCACCGGGGTGACCGCGCTGGCCGACGGCATCCCCGACACCGTGCATGTACAGGCGGGCGATATCGAATTCGATGCGACGGTGCGCATCGACACCCCCGGCGAAGCCGACTACTACCGGCACGGCGGCATCATGCAATACGTGCTGCGGCAGCTGCTCGACTGATGCGCGCCCAGGCAGGGGCCACTAGGATTCGCGAGGCGATCCGGACGCTCAACCCGGGCTACTTCGCATTGGTGATGGCCAGCGGCATGGTGTCGATCGCGATGCATCACCAGGAATCTCACTGGGTTTCGGTGCTGCTGCTGTGGGTGACGGTGATCTCCTACCTGGTGTTGATCGTGGTATCGACGGTGCGCGTCATCGCTTACCGGCGCGAGTTCCTGGCCGATCTCTACGATTCCGGGCGCGCCTTCGGGCTCTTCACCTTCGTCTCGGCCACCAATGTGCTGGGAGCGCGACTGGTCATCGACGGGCACAGCACTGTGGCGGTCGGGCTGCTGGTGGTCAGCACGCTGACCTGGCTGGTACTGGGCTATCTAATCCCATGGACCGCGGTGCTGGGGACCTCGGAGCGGCCGGTGGTGCGCCGGGCCAACGGCACCTGGTTCATCTGGGTGGTGGCCAGCCAGTCCATCGCGGTGTTGGCGGCGGTGCTCGAGGTGGAGGTTTCCGAGCCGTGGCGCCAAAGCCTGGCGCTGCTCGCGGTGGTCTCCTGGTCGATCGGAGTGTTCCTCTACGGCGCCGCCGGAATCTTTGTCGCGCTGCGGCTGCTGCTGTACCCGCTGCTCCCCGAGGATCTCGTTCCGCAGTACTGGGTGGCGATGGGCGCCACCGCGATCACCGTGCTGGCCGGTGCTCACATCGTCGAGATGGCGGAAGCGCCGATGGTGCACGCCACCCGCGGTCTGATCGCCGGCACGTCGGTGGTGTTCTGGGCGTTCGGCACCTGGCTGATCCCGCCGATGATCGCCGCCGGCGTGTGGCGCCATATCGTGCATCGTGTCCCACTTCGTTACGAAGCGCCCTGGTGGAGCGTGATTTTCCCGCTGGGCATGTACGGGGTGGGTAGCCACTATCTGGGGCAGGCCGACCGGCTGCCGATCGTCTACTACATCGGTTCGGTCGAGAGCTGGATCGCGCTGACCGCCTGGACCGTTGTGTTCGTCCTGATGCTGCACCACCTGGCGGTCACCCTCGGGCCCGGGCGAAATGCCCGGGCGACGCGCGGTCGCTCAGCCGAGCCGGGCGCCGTCGACGCCGAAGAAGTGCAGATCGGTCGCGTCGAAGCCCAGTGACAGCCGGGTTCCCCGGCGCACTTCGGTGCTACCGGGAACCCGGGCGACCACTGACTGCGAGGTCCGCGGGTCATCCGTCGTGCCGTACAGGTAGGTGTCGGCGCCCAGTTCCTCGACGAAGTCCACCGCGGCACCGATCCCGCGATCGGCGATCTGCAGGTGCTCGGGCCGAATGCCCACGATCAGTTGCGATGTCGCAGAAGAGATTGCCCTCGGTACGCCGATGTCACAGCCACCCAGCGTCACCGTGCCGTCGACGACGGGAATGGTGAACAGGTTCATCGCCGGTGACCCGATGAATCCGGCGACGAACACATTGGCCGGGGTGCGGTAGAGCTCACGGGGCGCGGCGCACTGCTGCAGCACGCCGTCGCGCAACACCGCCACCCGATCGCCCATCGTCATGGCCTCCACCTGATCGTGGGTGACATAGACGGTGGTGATGCCCAGTCGCCGCTGCAGTTCGGCGATCTGGTTACGGGTCTGCACTCGCAGCATGGCGTCCAGGTTCGACAGTGGCTCGTCCATCAAGAAGACCTGCGGACGGCGCACGATCGCGCGGCCCATCGCGACGCGTTGGCGTTCGCCGCCGGAGAGATCCTTCGGCTTGCGCCCCAACAGTTCGGCCAGACCCAGCAGCTGGGCGGCTTCGGCCACCCTGCCGCGGATCTCGGCCTTCGGCGTCTTGGCGACTTTGAGTGCGAAGCCCATGTTCTGCGCCACCGTCATATGCGGATACAGGGCGTAGTTCTGAAACACCATGGCGATGTCGCGATGGCCGGGGTCAGTTGCGGTGACGTCGCGATCGCCGATGTAGAGCCGGCCGGCGTCGACGGGTTCCAGGCCGGCCAGCATGCGCAGCGTCGTCGTCTTGCCGCACCCCGACGGTCCGACCAGCACCATGAACTCGCCGTCGGTGACCGCCAGATCCAACGCGTCCAGGGCGGGGCGCTCGGCGCCCGGATAGTGCCGGGTCACCGAGGCGAAGGTCGCTGAGGCCACTGCGTTCTCCTGACTTCGTCCACCGTCGCCCGACTACCGTCCACCGAAGCCCGTGGCCGCGATCCCGCTGACGAAGGCCCGTTGGGCGATCGCATAGATGATCACCAGCGGGGCCAGCATCAGCATGGACGCGGCCATCAGCACCGGCCACTCGGCGACGTACTCCCCCTGCATCCACACCAAACCGAGGGTCAGGGTGGCGATGCCCTTGCGCTGAATCATCAGCAGCGGCCACAGAAAGTCATTCCAGACGTTGATCCAGGTCAGCACTGCCAGCACCATCACCGCAGGTTTGGCGTGCGGCAACAGGATCCGCCAGTAGATCGCCCACGGTGAGCACCCGTCCAAGATCGCGGCCTCTTCCAGATCGATGGGCACGGTGGCGAAGAACTGTCGCATCAGATAGGTGCCGAACGCGCTGCCGAACAGGCCGGGGATGATCATCGCCCACATGGTGTCGGTCCACCCGAACACCCGCATCAAGATGAACTGCGGGATCACCGTGACCGTCAACGGCACCATCAAGGTGGCCAGATACAGCACGAACAGGGTGTCACGGCCGGTGAACGGCAGCCGAGCGAAGGCATAGCCGGCCAGTGAACAGAAGAAGACCTGTCCAGCCGTCACGCAGCCGGCGTAGAGGATGGTGTTGAACAGCATCCGCCAGAACGGCATTCGGGCGAACACCTCGAGGTAGTTCGACCATTGCGGGTGGGCCGGCAACAACATCGGTTGGCTGATCTCGGCTTGGCGCTTCAGTGAGCCCGACAGCGCCCACAGGATCGGGAACAGTGCGCAGGCAGTGACGGCGCCCAATCCCGCGTAGACGCCCAGCAGTCCGGCAATGCGGTGCCGTGCCGGTGGGGCGGTCACTGGTCCACCGCGTTCCTGCGTGACAAGCGCAGTTGGACGATGGTCAGGATCAGCAGCACGGCAAACATCACCCAGGCCAGCGCGGACGCGTACCCGAAGTCCAAGAAGGCGAAGGCCTGCTGGAACAGCATGATGGCCAGGACGTAGGTGCCGGTTTCCGGGCCGCCACTGCTGCCGGTGAGCACGTACACCAGATCGAATGCCTGGAACGCGTTGATCACCGAGATCACCACCACGAACCACACCGCGCCGCGGATCATCGGCACGGTGATGGACACGAAGCGCCGCACCTCGCCGGCGCCGTCGATGCGGGCCGCCTCGTGCAGGGAGTCGGGCACACCTTGCATGGCCGCCAGCAGGATCACCGTCGCGAACGGCACGCTCTTCCAGATGCTGACCAGACACAACGAGGCCATCGCCCAGTGCGGTTCGGTGAGCCACGGCACCGGTGCGATGCCGAACCAGCTGAGCATGATGTTGAGCAGTCCGCTGTCGGTGTTGAACACGAACTGCCACACCACCGCGATCACCACTGAGGAGACCGCCAAAGGCAGGAAGGCAATGGCCCGAAACAGGCCGATTCCCTTGATCTTCCGGTTCAGCAGTCCCGCCACCGCCAGGCTGATCAGTACCGTCGGGATCACGGTGCCCAGGGTGAACACCGTCGTGTTGCGGACCGCGATGCCGAACAACGGATCGCCGGTGAACAGGTCGCGATAGTTCGTGGCGCCGACGAACGTCGGCGGGGTGAACAGATCCCACCGCTGGAAGCTCATGTAGAGCGAGAAGGCCAGCGGGAACGCCATGAACACCGCGACCGCGGCCAGGTTCGGGGCGATGAACCAGCGCCCAGCGCGTGCGCGTCGCCGGGTGGGATTCATGCGGTGGCCAACACTTCGTCGATCTGCGGTGATAGGCCGGTCTTCAGCGTTGCAGCGGGCCGCTTACCGCGCAGGACCGGCCCGATAGCGCGGTCCATCAGGGCGTGGACCTTCTGCCAGGCCGGGGAGATCGGCAGCCCTTCGGAATGCGCCGGGCCGCCGGTCAGCACCGCAAGGTTGCCGATCCCGGTGTGGGCGGCGGTGAATCCGGGTGAATCGATCGCCGAGCGCAGCACCGGTACGAACAGCCCGGACTCACCGATCAGAGACTGTCCTACCGGCCCCGCCGCGAACTTGAGGAATTCCCAGGCCTGTTCCCGGTGCCGGCTGTCTGCGGCGATGGCCAGACCGGTGCTGCCGATGGCGGATTGGGCCGCCATGCCCTTGGCCGCAGCAGCCGGTCCGGTCGGCAGCACCGCCACGTCGAATTCCAGATCGTCGGCTTGGATGAAGGTCTGGTAGCGCCAGTGTCCGCCGAGTGCCATCGCCGCGTTGCCCGCGGTGAACAGGCCCATCGTGGAGATCGACTGGGTGTCGGCGGCGGCGGGCGCTACGCGATGGAGGTTGGACAGATCCGCATAGAACTGGATCCCGGAGAGAAAGTCGTCGTTGTCGAAGTTCAGGTGGGTCGGGTTGAGTCGCGGCACCGCCCACGGCACCCCGTTGTTCATGCCGAACAGTGCTGCGGAGTACGGCGGCGACCAGGTGTCGACGAAGCCCCACTGGGTGACTCGGCCATCACCGGATCGTCGGGTGAGTGCGGCGGCGGTGGCGAGGAACTCGCCGAAAGTCCAAGGCGTGTCCCAGCGACCCGGTGGTGGTGGCACACCGGCCTCGGCGAAGATCCGGGTGTTGTAGAACAGGAAAGCCCCCGACCACTGCTCCGGGAACGCGTACTGGCCGCCGTTGAAGCCGAACGTCTCGTAGAGCGCGGGGATGCTGTCGGCGTGCAACGCCGCCGCGAACTGCCGATCCCGATCCAGCAGGATGTTCAGGTCTGCCAGCACACCGCGGTCGGCAAGTCCGGCGTAGTTGAACTCCCAGGCCATCAGCACATCCGGGCATTTCCCACCGGCGCAGAACGTCGACATCTGCTGGGTCGGATCCCCGCCGGCCAGAATGGTGCGCACCCGAATGTCGGGGTGTTCGCGCTGGAACGCGTTGACGATCCGCATTCGGGCGTCGGCCTCTTCCGGGTTGGCCGCGAAGAAGAAGGTCAGTGCGTCGTCATCACTGCCGCAGGCCGACGCCGCGGGCAACAGCGCAGCTGCGCCGATCGCTCCGGCCCCGCGCAGCACGCTTCTTCGCGTGAGCGAGTGTGCACCGGAGGCCAGCACCTGCGAACCGTCAGACTTCGATCGGCGGGTAGAGGCGCTCGAGGGKGAACTGACGATCTCGCCGCGCCGCCCAGGAGCTGGCAGCAAGTGACACCACCAGGATCCCGGCCAGCACCGCCACCGACGTCCACAGCCGCTCGTCGATGCCGCCGACGGTCAGCTGGCGTAACCCGTTGACCGCATAGGTCATCGGATCGTAGGGATGCAATATCTGGAACGGTTTCGCCGTCGTCTCCACGGGATACACCCCGCCGGACGACACCAGCTGGAACATCAAAAAGGCCAGGGTGAAGACCCGGCCGACGGCCACACCGAGCACGGCGTTGAACGCCTGGATCATCGCCAGGAACGACGCGGCGATCAACGCCAGGAAGGCGACCATGCCTGCGGCGTGGCGGGCCTGCAGCCCCACCCCGAAGTGCACGACCGTGTACATCAGCAAGACCTGGCACACCCCCAGCAGCAGGGCCGGCCAGTACGACGCGAGTACCACCCGCAGCGCGCCCAGGCCGTTGGCGATGGCACGAGTCTGCATCGGGGTCAACAACATCCATACGATCAGCGAACCGATGAACAGTGCCAGCGGCAAGAAGAACGGCGCGAAACCGGTGCCGAAGGTGGCGGCGTGATGGGTGAAGTCCATGTCCACCCCGACCGGGCTGGCCAGGATTGCCGAGACGTCCACCCGTTGCTGGTCGGTGATGGCCGACGCGCGCTGGTCGGCCTCGCCCAGCCCCGACGCCAGCTGGGCGGCGCCGTCCTTGAGCTGATTGCTGCCGTCGGTCAGTTGGACCAGGCCGTCGCTGAGCTGGTTCGCCCCGGCTACCAGCGCCGTCGCGCCGTCGCGTAGCGCGACCACATCGGATCGGAGGCCGCCGTCGAGGACGTGGTTCATGAAGGTGCGCAACCCGCTGTTGGGATTGGCCAGATCGTTCTCCAGCTGTTGGGTGTCGGTGCGCAGCTGGTTCAGGCCCTCGTCGGTGGCCGGGTCCAGTCCCTCGACATCGAGCAGCCGCTGGGCACCGGCGAGGGTGTCACCGAGCCCGCGTACCGCCGGGTCGGGGTTGTTGCGCAATGCGTCGACCACCTGGTTGACGATCCCGGCGGCCTGTTGGTAGTTGACGTTGAGCGACGCGATCCGGTCACTGACCGTCTTGAGGTTGCCGCTGAGGCTCGCGGCGGCCGCGCCGGCGGCGTTGGGGTCGAAGCCCATGTTGGCGAGGTCATCGGTCACCTTGAGCAGTGGATCGGTGGCCTGTTGCACACCGTGATTCAGCTGGCGGATTCCGTCGGCGAGCGCCGCGGAGCCGTCCCGCGCGGTACCCATGTTGTCGGCCAACGTCTTTGAGCCGTCCGAGAGCTGGCCGGCTCCGTCCGCCGCCTTCTTGACCTCGTCGGTCACCTGGGTCAGTGCGGTGCCGATCACCTTCTGGCCGACCTTGGAGCTCACTTCGTTGAGCACCTCGCGGGCGGCGTTCTGCCCCATGACCGAGGCCAGGTAGTTATTGGCGTCGTTGAACCGGAACTGGATCTGCGCCTTCTGCGGGTGCGGGCCCGCCGGGGACACCACCGCCGTGCTGAAGTCCGAGGGCAGGGTGATCGAGAAGTAATAGGTCCCGTCGGAAACACCCTTGACGGCTTCGCTTTCCGACACCTGATGCAGATCGAGCTGGCCGGAGTCGACCAATGCCCGGGTCACTTCATCACCGGCGTGCAACTGCTCGCCGGACACCACGGCACCGGTGTCCTCGTTGACCAGGGCGACCGGGACCTTGTCGATGGCGGCGAACGGATTCCAGAACGCCCACAGGTACATAGCGCCGTACAGCAGCGGCAGCACGATGATGGTGATCAGGGCCAGACGCGGCATGGTGCCACGCGAATAGCGTTTGAGGTCGGTTCCCAGCGACATTCCGGCGAGCATGGTCAGCGGTTCCCCTTCTCGTGTCGGCCGGGAACGAGCTCGGCGCGCTCCAGACGGTCGACGGTGATCTGCCCGGCGAGCCCGAACCCGTCGGGAATCGGGTTGGCTGATGACGTGATCACGGTCTGCTTCTCCCCCAAGGCGACCAGGCGGGTAAGCAGGATGGCGCGATCGCGGCTGTTCTTGATCTCATCGATGCTGCCGACCACCAGCAGCGGTGGGCGTGCGGTGTTGGCCAGTGCGATGCGCAGCAACAGCCCGGTCATTTCGTCGAGATGCTCGACGTAGTCGTGCAGTCGGGGCACCGGCAGGTCGCCGAAGACCGGGCCGCAGATCGCGTCGCGCTCGGCCTCGCCGGCGCGGCGGACCAGCTGATACCAGGGTGCATCCCAGCGGATCTGTTCGGTGATCAGGTCTGCGACCGTGACCGACTCGAAGATCGCGTCGAGCTGTTCGATTCCTGCCAGGGCAGCGACGTCGAAGATGTCGCGGGCTTTATTGCGCCCGAGCACGGTGAGCGTGCCCGACGACGGCTTCATCCGGCCGGCCAGGTTCATCATCAGGGCGGTGCGACCCGACCCCGGAGGACCGACCAACACGGTGGTACCGCCGGCCGGGATGTCCAGATCGAGCGGCCCGAAGACGCGTCCCCACGGCCCGGTCATGGTGATACCGCGGGCGGTCACCGCGGGCGGTGACGGCGCCGTACTCTCCCCCGCCGCGGACGTCTCCCCTGCGGCTGTCGTTTCGTCTGGCATGGACGCCCCCTCACACATCGGTTCGCGTGACCCATCAAAGCAGAGGCGCTGGGAGTTGTAGCGTCGCGTCGCGCAACCGCTCGGGATCACCCGCGATATCAATGCTGTGGATGCGCCCGTCATCGCCGATCCCGATGCGCAACAGCGCCAGCAGGCGACCCGCAGGGGCGATCGCGATGCCCGGTGCCCCATCGAAGAGCAGCACGGTACCGGCGCGTGCACGCCGGGTGAAGTGCCGGGTCTCGGTGGCGACATCGCCGGCGCCGCGCATCTCGGTGGGCACGCCGGCCGGTAGCAACACGGGATCGACGCGGCGCACCACGTCGGACGCCAACAATTTCAGCAGGGCCGGGATGTCGCCGCCGCGCGAAGCGGCCAGAAACGCGCTCACGATCTCGAGATGCTCGGCGCGCAGCCGCGGCTGCGCGGCCGGCGCGGCCTGCAGCCTGGCGCGGGCACGGCTGGCCAACTTCTTGGCCGCGTCCGGCGAGCGGTCCAGTACGGGGCCGATCTGCTCGAACGGCACGTCGAACACGTCGTGCAGCACGAACGCGACGCGCTGTGCCGGCGACAGCCGATCCAGCACCACCAGCAGGGCCCGGCTGACCGCTTCAGAGCGCAGCACCTGTTCGTCGGCGGCCGGTGCGGCCATAGCCGGGGAGCTGTCCAACTCGGGTGGCTCCGACAGCGGTTGCTCGAGGCGACGCGAACGTGCCCGCAACTGGTCTATCGCGGTGCGTGCGGTGATGGTGGTGAGCCATCCGGGCAGGTTGTCCACCGCGGCGAAATCGGCACTGCTGGCCTTGAGCCACGCTGATTGGACGGCATCTTCGGCGTCAGCGGTTGAGCCGAGGAGATGAAACGCCACCGAATGCAGATGCCGGCGGTGGTCCTCGAAGCGTTGGGCCAAAACATCGGTGTTGCCCATGGGTCACCTTTCCCGTTCGGGAGTCGTCACAGGGATAGAGCCACATCCACCGACGACAGGAAGAGCAACACCATGAGCGTACAGACGATCTATCTGGTGACCGTCGTGGTGACCGCGGTCGCCACCGTCGCCATCGCGGTACCCGATTTCATTCCCGCACAGTTCGTGCTGGCCAATTCGGCGCGGGTGGGAGTGCCGCGGTCCTGGCTGCCGCTCTTGGGCGGGCTGAAACTGGCCGGCGGTGCCGGCCTGCTCGCCGGCCTGGCGGGGTTCCCGGAGCTCGGCATCGCGGCCGCGGCCGGCCTGGTCGCGTACTTCGTCGGGGCGGTCGTGACCCATGTGCGGGCCGGGGTGTTGTCCAACATCGGTTTCCCCGCCGCCTATCTGCTGCTGTCGGCGGCTTCGCTGGCGATCCTGCTGGCCTGACCTAACCGAATTCGGCGGCCGGGTCGGTGTGGCTGGCCGCGCCGGCGCGTCGCGGCAGTTCGACGACGACGTTGGTGGCCTTGACCGAGGCGACGACCAGGCTGCCGGGCTGCAGCTGCAACTCGTCGGCGGCCTCCCGGCTGACCAGCGAGACCAACCGGAACGGGCCGGCCTGGACCTCGACCTGCGCCATGACCGTGTCACGGGTGACCTTGGTGACCAGCCCGACCATCCGGTTACGCGCCGACTGGCCCACCACCGGATTGCGTGACACCGGTTCGACGGCAGCGCGCTCCTGGGCGAACCGTGCCAGCTCGGCACCGTCGACCATGCGAGGACCACTGCCCGTCGTCACCGATAGGCGACCGGAGTCGATCCACCGGCGGACGGTGTCATCGCTGACCCCGAGGAGCTCGGCGACTTCGGCAATACGAAAGCTCGGCACGCAGGGAGTTTATCGCCGCTGTCGCGCCTAATCAGCCTCCTGGGAAATACCGGATTGCTGTGAGCTCGGCGGCCCCGGCCTTAAGTCATCGGGCCGCCTGCATCACCGTCGCACCGGCGCTGCGTATCGCCGCCAACGCGTCGGCGGTCGACTCGGCCGACACGCCCGCGGTCAGGTTCGACAGTACGGCGGTGGTAAATCCTTCGTGGACAGCGTCTTTGGCGGTAGAGCACACGCAGTGCTCGGTGGTGACTCCGACCACGTCGACGTTGCGCACTGCATGCTGGATCAGCCAGTCACGCAGTGCGGTGCCCTCGTCATCGACACCCTCGAAGCCGCTGTATCCCGCGCTGTAGGCGCCCTTTTTGAAGACCGCCTCGATCCGATCGGTGCGCAGCGCCGGATGGAATTGCGCACCAGGACTTTCCGCCACGCAGTGCGGCGGCCAGGACGTCTGGTAGTCCGGATGCTCGGAGAAATGCGCGCCGGGGTCGACGTGCCAGTCCTGGGTGGCCACCACATGCGCATAGCGGGCTTTGCCGGTCGGGCTGTCCAGGTAACGGCTGATCTCCTGTGCGAGGGCCGCCGCGCCGGACACCGGGATCGCGCCGCCCTCACAGAAATCGTTCTGCACGTCGACGATGACCAGCGCCCGCATCCGTCCACAGTATCGTCGGCGCCGCAGCGCTTCTCGCGCACACAGCGCCCAGGATCCGAGCACCGTCCCCAGCACCGCGACCTCGACCGCGGTGGTCCACGCGGGCGGATACAACACACCGGCCAGATAGTGGGCGATGAATCCATCCGGCGGCAGCGGGGCCATCCCGGCGGCGGCGCGCGCCCGGCGCTCCAGCCAGGTCAGCGGGCAGTCCAGGTGTCCGACAACGATCAGCATCGCCCAGAACGCCGCCGCGATGTGCAGCCAAAGGGTGCGTGGCCATCGCACGGCGAGAAAGCCGCCGAGCACGACGTAGCCGACGAACGCAAGGTGCGATGCGACGATGAGCACCACCGCGATCTGGTACATCGGTCCGCCGTTTCGCCCTCCGCAGAAACCGCTTCCGTCCCTGTCCGTCACGGTACATTGGCGGACATCCAACGTGGTCAGGAGTGAATCTGATGACAACCGGCGATTTCGGCCCGAACGGTCCTGGCTACGGCCCAGGAAACCCCGGAAACCCCGGATATGGCCCTGGATATGGCCAGCCCGGCGGTTATCCGCCGCCGCAGGGCTGGGGGGCCCAGCCCGGATGGGGACAGCAACCGGGCGGGCTCGGCAGGCGCTTTTGGGCCCGCGTGCTCGACGGCTTCCTGGTCGGAATCGTGTCGTTCTTCTTGTCGGTGTTCTTGTTCTCCGACGATTACCCGTTCCTGGTCACCGGCCTGTTCTCCGGGGCGCTGACGTTCGGCTACTTCGTGCTGTTCGAGGTAACGCAGGGCGCCACCGCCGGCAAGCGACTGCTGGGCCTTTCGGTGCACGGACCTGACGGAGTGTCCAAGCCGACGGCGTCGCAGTCGGCCATCCGTAATTCGTTCACCCTGCTGGCCGTGGTCCCCTACTTCGGTGCGCTGCTGGCCTTCGTGGCCTACGTCGTGATCGCCGTGACGATCAGCGGCAGTCCGACCAAGCAGGGCAAGCACGACGAGCTGGCCGGCGGCACCCGGGTGACCCGGGCCTGATTCCCCTGCCGGGGCGTCAGCGGGCTAGCGAAAAGCCCTGCCAGGCCTTGCGTCGCTCGGGAGCCGGGTCGTATTCCAGGCGGGTCTTGCGGTCGAACACCATGACGGCGCGCTCGTCGGCGGTGTAGGCCGGCCAGTTGTCGCCCGGCACCCCCGCTCGGCTGAACGCCCCCCACCGGCGCTGCACCTGCTTGCTGACCTGCAACGCCGTGCGGCGGTCCGCGCCCGCGGTGAGTAGGCGCCCGAACCCGCCGGTGCGGTACACATCGAACACCGCGAACAACTCGGTGGCGTGCGTGGCGCCCATGCCCGACCAGCGCAGCATCCGCGGCGCATAGTCGTAGCGGTAGACGTAGGTGGGTGCATGCGCCCCATGGGCTTCGGCGATCTGCCACACCGCGGCGTTGAAGGCGAAATCACCGCCGAGCCGGATACAGGCCGCCCGCTTGGGGTAGTCCGGATAGGCGGCGATGATGCGATCGCGCACTCCCGCGTCGGTGCCGGCCAGCACCGCCTCGACCGTCGGCTCGTCGACCGGCAGCATCCGCAAGAACCGGGTGAACAGCCGCCCTTCATCGGCGTTGCTGCCCACGATGAGCGGAACCTGGTGCGCCGACCCCTGCCGCATCGCCTCAACCGGGTCCACCGGCAGTACGTCGTCTCCGCAGACCGGGCCGATCGGGAACGCGCCCAGCATGTCTCGGTTGCCGTCGGCGATCAGTCGGTCCTGGGCGGCGAGCAGTTCCGACGGCGTCACGCGCAGCAGCGCCTGGGCGCCGTCGGACGGGCGTACTCCGAGCAGCGCGGCGAATCGTTCGGCGAAGGCGGCAGCAATGTCGGTGTTGCGCACCAGCCCCGCGGCCGGGCTTTCGGCGATCGCACGGCCGAACAGGCCTTGCGCCGCGGGAACCGCCAGCAGGGTGGCCACCGCGTGCGCGCCGGCGCTTTCCCCGAAGATGGTGACGTTGTCGGGGTCGCCGCCGAACGCCGCGATGTTCTCCTGAACCCAGCGCAGGGCAAGCACCAGATCGCGCAGGTACAGATTGCTGTCCAGGGTGACGCCGGGGGCCGACAGCGACGACAGATCCAGACAGCCCAGCGCGCCCAGCCGGTAGTTGACCGACACGTACACACACCCGCGACGGGCCAGCGCCGCACCGTCATAGATGGGGGTAGCCGAACTGCCCATGATGTAGCCGCCACCGTGGATGAACACCATGACCGGCAGCGGCTCGGTGTCGGTGCGCTCCGGGGCTACCACGTTGAGCGTCAGACAGTCTTCGCTGGTCGGCTGGAACCGGCCGGGACCCAGGACGGTGTAGAACCGTTCCTGGGGCGCGCAGTTGGTGAATCCGTGGCAATGGCGCACCCCAGACCACGGCTCCGCCGGCTGGGGCGCCCGAAACCGCAGCGGACCGACCGGCGGACGGGCATAAGGGATGGACCGCCATCTGCGCACCCCGTCGCGGACGAAACCCTCCACAACGCCGGTGGCGATGCGGGCCTGCACAGGGTGGTTATGCATGAGCCGAACGGTAGCGAATCACCCGGTGGTTAGCGAACCTCGACGCAGGAGAGGTGAGGCTGGACCGCCGATTGAGTACAGCCGGTTAGCCTATCGGCATGCGTCTCACCGGACTGGTCGCCGTACTGCTGTTGGTCGCGGGATGTTCCGGCGCCAAGGTCGACGAGCCGACGCCGACTTCGACCGGGCCGTCTGCCTCCAGCACGGCACCGCCGTCGACATCGGTGACGTCAACCTCGGCGAAGCCGTCGGGTCCGCTGGCTCCCCCCGCTGCCGGTGCGGCGATCTCCGACGTGATCGCCTGGATTGAGGCCGGTCGCCCCGTCGACGCCGCCGACTACCACAAGGCCACCCGCGACGGCGAGGTCACCGACCTCATCGATGATGTCGCCTTCACGGTGGCGGCCGCACCCCGCCGCGCCACCACCTGCATCAGCGATGCCGGTTCCTCCGACAGTGCCCTGGCCTGTGTGGTGGATCTGGCCAACCCGCCGGCGCAACCCGCCGACATCTACGGCGAGTGGAAGGGCGGCTGGGTCGACTTCGGCGGCAACACGCTGCGGGTGGGCTCCGCGCACGGCGATCCGGGCCGGTTTGTGCACGGCGACGGGGCACAGCTGCCCGACGGATCCAGCGTGTCGTTCGGCGACTACCGCTGCCGGGCGGATCAAGTGGGGCTGATCTGCGTGAACTACGCCCACCGGTCGGCGGTGCTGTTCAGCCCGACCGGCATCGGAACCTTCGGCTGCCTGCACCCGGTGCCGCCGCCGGCCAACGCCGGTGAGCAGTTCAGCTGCGCCAGCTGAGCTTCAGCGCCAGCGATCGGCCGAATCGACGGCCTGCAGCAGGACGTCGCACAGTTGCCGCAGCTCGTCGTGGGGGGCGTCTTCGGACAGCGCGGTCGCGATGTCCTCGGCCGCGCAGCGCACCTGATAGACCCGATCGGACAGGGCGGTCGCCTCGTCGGCGGAGAGCACCACGGAGTCGGGCGTCAGGGCGGTCGTCTTCCCGCTGCTGATCAGGGCGCGCTGCTCGTAGGCGCGCTGCCGGCAGGACTGCCGGCAGTACTGGCGCCGACGGCCGATCCCGGCATCGCCCACGTCGCGGCCACACCATCGGCACGGCTGGGGGCGGGGACTGCGAGGCACGTCTGAAGACCTTAGTCCGAGGACCGCGACGTTCCCGGTATCATGAGAGGTCGCGCCGTATGCGCCGGGAACTTCAGAGGGTTCGCCCGCGTTGACACTCGCGAGGCATTTTTCACCAATAGGCAAAGGAGAGTGGGTCATGGCTGATCGTGTTCTGCGGGGCAGTCGGCTGGGAGCCGTGAGCTACGAGACCGACCGCAACCACGACCTGGCGCCGCGCCGCATGGCGCGTTACCGCACCGACAACGGTGAAGAGTTCGAGGTCCCCTTCGCCGACGACGCTGAGCTCCCCGGTACCTGGATGTGCCGGAACGGCCTGGAAGGCACCCTGCTCGAGGGTGACCTGCCCGAGCCGAAGAAGGTCAAGCCGCCACGCACGCACTGGGACATGCTGCTGGAGCGCCGCTCGGTCGAAGAGCTCGAGGAGCTGCTCAAGGAGCGCCTGGAGCTGATCAAGACCAAGCGGCGCGGCTAAAACCGCGGACTTCGCTGCACCGCGGCGTCTCACCCGAGACGTCGCGGTGTTTTAGCTCCGGACGACGCCCCGGAGCCGGTTGAGCCGGCCGCCGATCCCCCACCGCGCGACCTTGACCATCGCTTCGCGGATGTTCGAGCCGCTCATCTTCGACACGCCCAGCTCACGTTCGGTGAACGTGATCGGCACCTCGGTGATGGTGAATCCGCTGTTCACGGCCCGCCAGGTGAGGTCGACCTGGAAGCAGTAGCCCTTCGAGTCGACCGCGTCCAGCCCGATCTTCTCCAGCACGCCGCGCCGGTAGGCCCGGTAGCCGGCGGTGATGTCGTGGATTCCGACGCCGAGCAGCAACCGCGCATAGGTGTTGGCGGTCTTGGACAGCACCAGCCTGCGCACCGGCCAGTTTCGTACCGTCCCGCCGTCGACGTAACGCGAGCCGATCGCCAGGTCGGCGCCCGCGTCGATGGCGTCCAGCAATCGGTAGAGCTGCTCGGGAGCGTGGCTGCCGTCGGCATCCATCTCCACGATCACCTCGTAGTTGCGGTCCAGCCCCCAGGCGAACCCGGCCAGGTAGGCCGCGCCCAGTCCGGCCTTGGAGGTCCGGTGCATGACGTGAATGCGCTCCGGGTCGGCGGCCGCCCGCTCATCGGCCAGCGTGCCGGTGCCGTCGGGGCTGCCGTCGTCGACAACGAGGACGTGCACGTCCGGTCGGGCCTGCTGGAGCCGGTCCAGGATGATCGGCAGGTTCTCGAGCTCGTTGTAGGTGGGGATGACCACCAGAGTGTGCAGGCTGGGACGCTCACTCATCGGCGCCGTTCCTCCCGTTCTCCGCATCGGCGCCGGTGCGGCCCCGCTTGAAATGTCGTCGCGTAATCCGACCGCGCATGAAGTTTCCATTTTGCCGTATGGCGGCCAGCAGAGACGCAACGGCCGCTGCGAGCAGCACCCACTGCAGCACCGGCGCCCACCGCGTCGCCGGCGTCAGGGTGGTCTTGAGCCGCACGTGGCTGTCGAGGTAGGCGGGCTCAAAGAAGGCGGTACGGGCCAGCTCACGTCCGTCGGGGGCGATCACCGCGCTGATTCCGGTGGTTCCGGCGACGACGACGTAGCGGTCGTGCTCGACGGCGCGCACCTTGGCAAACGCCAACTGTTGCTCGCTCATCGTCTCGTCGAAGGTGGCGTTGTTGGTCGGTACCGCCAGCAGCTGGGCGCCGGCGAGCACCGACTGGCGCGGCGCGCGATCGAAGATGACTTCCCAACAGGTGGTCACCCCGACCGGGACGCCGGTGACGTGCACCACCCCGTTGCCGTGGCCGGGAACGAAATACCCTGCCCGATCGGCATAGCCGGACAGGTGGCGGAACAGGCCGCGCCACGGCAGGTATTCACCAAACGGCTGCACGATCCGCTTGTCGTGGCTCTCCCCCGGCCCGGTGCGCGGATCCCACACCAGCACCGAATTCGACGCCACCGGATTGTCCCGGCTCCAGCCGGGCGCGGCACGCACCGTGCCCACCAGGATCGGGGCGTCGACCGCCTGGGCGGCGACGGTGATCTGCTGCGCGGCATCGATGTTCGTCAACGGGTCGATGTCCGAGGCGTTCTCCGGCCAGATCACGAACAGTGGCTGCGGGGCGTGCCCGGTCGCGACATCCTCTGCCAGCCGCAGGGTTTCGCGGACGTGATAGTCCAGCACCTCCCGGCGCTGGGCGTTGAAGTCGAGCCCGAGTCGTGGCACGTTGCCCTGCACCGCCGCCACCGTGATCGAGGGTTCGTCGCCGGCTCCCACGCCGGAACGGCGCACCCCCGGCCACACCACGACGGTGGTCAGCAGCACCAGGCAGATACACAGTCCGGGCACCAGCACCGCCGGCGGGCGGTCGGTGGAGCCGGGTGCCGGCGGGTTCCGCAGCCACCGCACGATCTCGATGGCCAAAGCGGTGCCGGCGCAACCGATCAGCACCACTCCGGTCGATAACAGTGGCACGCCGCCGAGCGTGACCAGGGGCAGCAATGGTCCCGCGGTCTGGCCGTATCCCACGGCCCCCCAAGGGAACCCCCCGAACGGGACTACTGACTTCGCCCATTCCTGGGCGGCCCACAGCAGCGCGAACCAGATCGGCCAGCCGGCCAGGGACCGCACTGCCACCGCCGCCGACCCGAATAGGGCGGGAAACAGTGCGCACATCAACGCCAGGATCAGCCAGGGCGCGGCGCCGACCAGCCCGCCCACCCACGGCAGCAGCGGCAGATAGAACGCCAGGCCACACAGCAGGCCATACCCGAAACCCCCGGCAAGGGTGGTCTCTCGGCGAATGAGCACCCAGCTCAGCAGCGCGAGCGCCAAAATCGCGGCCCACCACCAGTTCAGCGGGGGGAAACTGGCACGCAACAACATGCCCGCAGTCACCGATGCGGCCAGCTGCGCCCAGCGATCGGCCGCGGCGATGCCCAGCCGTTCGAGCCGGTTCGGCCCGGCCGGCTCGGCGTGGGTGAGAACCTCGCCGTCAGATTCGGTGGAAACGTCAGCGGCCGGGTCGACGGGGTCCGCCGGGGTTTCCGCTGCCGGTTCCTCGGTGGGCTCAACCATGCAGGACCACACCACGGTGCACCGTGCGACGGCATCGGGGACTGGCGCCGGGCTCGAGCACCGGCAGCGCGGGCACCCGTGCGCGTGGATCGGTCGACCATCGCTGAACGGAGTCGCGAGGTGCCTCAACGGCAAGGGCGCTGGTCTCCCAGACCGCGTAGGAGGCGGGCGCACCGGCCGCCAAGGTCCCGGTGAGGCCGTCGTTGATACCGGCGGCCCGCCAGCCACCGCGCGTCGACGCGGCGAACGCCGCCCGCACCGATACCGCACTGCCCGGCGTGCGGTGGTTCGCTGCGGCGCGCACGGCAGCCCACGGGTCCAGTGCGGTCACCGGGCTGTCAGAACCGAACGCGAGGGGCACGCCTTGGGATGCTAACAGCGCGAAAGGGTTCAACCCGGCGGCTCGCTCGGCACCCAGGCGCTGGGCGTACATGCCGTCCTCGCCGCCCCACTGTGCATCGAACACCGGCTGCATGCTGGCGATCACGCCCCAGGAGCCCAGCTTGGCGGCCTGCTCGGCGCTGACCATCTCCAGGTGCTCCAGCCGATGTCCGCAACGGGCCACCGCGGGCACCCCGAATTTCCCGACCACCCGTTCCAGCGCCGCAACCACCGTGGTGACCGCGGCGTCGCCGATCGCGTGGAATCCGGCCGTCACCTCCGCCTCGGTGCAGGCCCACAGGTGGGCGGTGACGGCGTCGAGGTCCAGATGGCACACGCCGGTGCTGCCGGGGGCGTCGGCGTAGTCCGCGTGGAGCCAAGCGGTGTGCGAGCCCAGCGCGCCATCGACGAACAGGTCGCCGGCGAGTCCGCGTGCACCGGTCTCGGCGACCAGCTGGCGTGCCCGGGCGGCGCTGGTGACGGCCTCGCCCCAGTAGCCGATGACCTCGACGCCGTGGCCGCCTTCGCCCAGGGCCCGCAGTTCGCGCCAGTCGTCGAGACCGCCGATGTCCGGGCCGGCACATTCATGTACCGCGACGATCCCGGCCGCGGCGGCGGCATCCAGTCCGGCCACCCGGGCTTCGGCGCGCTGTGCGGCGGTGAGCAGGGTGCCGGCCACGGAACGGACCCGATGGTGGGCATCGCCGGACAGCGGGACGGCGGCGTCGATCTCGGCCGGCAGTTCCGGCACCAGGTTGCGCAACGCCGTCGAGGCCAACGCGGAGTGGACGTCGGCGCGAGACAGGTATGCGGGTCGATCCCCCACCACGGCGTCGATCGCCGCGGTGTCGGGGGCACGACCGTCGGGCCAGCCGGATTCGTCCCAGCCATGTCCGCGGATCGGTTCACCCGGATGGGCTGCGGCGTAGTCGGCGATCAGTTGCAGGCAGTGCTGCGCCGAGGTCGCCGCCCGAAGGTCCAGCCCGATGCGGCACAGTCCGGTCTCGGTGAGGTGGACGTGACTGTCCACGAAAGCCGGCGTCACCAGCGCGCCGTCGAGTTCGATCACCTCGGCCTGCGGGAACTGATCGCGGCCGACGTCGTCGCTGCCCAACCAGGCCACCACCCCGTCCCGGACCGCCATCGCGGTGGCGTCGGGATGACTCGGGCTGTGGATTCGCCCGCCGAGCAGCAAGGTGGCAGGCCTGCCGGTCACAACGGTCACGACGTAGAACGTACGGGTTGGCGCAGGCTGCCGGTCAGGCGACCGGAAGGCCGCGCGGCCCGGTGTCGGTGACGTCGACGAATTCGGCGTCGATGTAGTCGGTTCGGCTTCCGGGTGGCCGCCGCGTGGTGTACCACTGCCGACCGACCGTGGCCGCAGCCACCAGCGGGGTATGCCTGCCCAGCGTGGTGGCCGCCACCGCCGCCAGCAGCGGACGGGCGACGGCCCGGGTCGGGGGCGCCAACAGCAGCAGACCCACCAACGAGGTCACCGGTCCCGGAACGAGGACCAGCACGCTGCCGGCCGTGACCAGCCCGCTGTCGGCGAGAACACCCGGGCCGGCGGGCGTGCGCAGGCGGCGGATCTGCCGCCTGATCTGCCCGCCTGCCAGCACTACCCCGGCCAGGAAGAGCCCCAGCAGCAGCAACGCCATCCAGCCGAACCCGATCGCCCAGATCAACGCGGCGACCGCCGCCAGCTCCACCAGGGCGTAGAGACCGAAGATCCGCAGCACACCGCTCACCATGCCATCCCAACGTTCGGGCCGGTGATGTGGTTCCAGCCCATCGCGACGACGTGCCGGGACGGCAATACTGATGCGATGACGAGGATCCAACTCGAGGCGCCCGCCGGCCCCATCGATGCGCTGCTGGACGCTCCGGCGGGGCCCGGGCCGTGGCCCGGTGTGGTGGTGATCCACGACGCGATCGGCTACGGCAGGGACATGCAGGCCATCTCCGAACGTATCGCGGGCGCGGGTTACCTCGCGCTGTCGCCGAATCTGTACTCCCGGGGCGGCCGGGCGCGCTGCATCACCCGGGTGTTCCGGGAACTGCTCACCCAGCGCGGCCGCGCCCTCGACGACATCTTGGCGGCCCGCGATCACCTGCTGGGCATGCCCGAGTGCTCGGGTGCGGTCGCCATCGCCGGCTTCTGCATGGGCGGCCAGTTCGCATTGATCTTGGCGCCCAAGGGTTTCGGGGCCTCCGCCCCGTTCTACGGGGTGCCGTTGCCGCGCCACCTCGAACAGACCCTCGATGGGGCATGTCCTATCGTGGCCAGCTTCGGAGGCCGCGACCCGATGGGCCGCGGCGCCGCCGATCGGTTACGTCGGGTGGTCGAAGGCAAAGGCATCGCCCACGACATCAAGGTGTATTCCGGCGCAGGCCACAGCTTCGCCAACGAGCTGCCGGCCCAGCCGCTGATCCGCATCGCCGGTTTCGGCTACAACGAGGCCGCCGCCACCGACGCCTGGGACCGCGTGTTCGGCTTCTTCGGCCAACATCTGCACCCCACAGGGTGACCGTTTCGCCTTGACCGCTTAGGCCGGACCGCCGGCCGCCGCCAGCACCCGCGGAAACAGCACGTTGTTCTCTTTATGCACGTGCAGGTGGATGTCGGACTCCAAGTCCGCCAGACCAGCCAGCATCGCGGTGTAGCTGGCGCAGGCATCCGCTGGGACGCGGTAGCCGTTGGTGAGCTCACGCAGTTCGGCCAGCAGGTGACCGGCATTGTCATGCTCCTGCTGGTTCTCGGCCAGTTCGGTGCGCACCTCGTCGGGCAGCGGCGTACCCGATCCCCCGGCATGCAGGCTGATCTGCGGAAACAACCGCGTCTCTTCGGTGCGCAGGTGCGGCTCCATGCCGCCGCGGAGCCGATGGAAGACCTCGCTGACCCGCAGCAGCTCGCCGTGGTTGGGACCGTGCACCCGCGCCACCTTGTCCACCAGCTCCGCCAACCGCGGGAACTCCTCCCACAGGARCCGGTGGTGGGTGCTGACGATGTGGGCGATCAGCGAGGGGTCGTCGTAGTCCGCCCAGTCGGCCGGCTGCCCCGGAGATGCGCCGTTGAGTGCGGCCAGCAGTTCCTCGGCGTCGACGCCGTCGGCGGCGCACGCCGCGCCCAGGGTGCGCTGACCATGGCAGCAGAAATCGATCCCGAACCGGCTCAGGATGCGGGTCGACGACGGGTCGGCGGTGACGATGTCACCGAGAATCTGATCGGAAGTGACGGTTGCCATGGTGGCTCCTAGAGATCGGGGTTGCGATCCAACCATGCACATTTAAATGAACAAAGTCCATTATATGTGATGTAGTCGATCACTCCCGATCTGCCGGGGTCAATGCGAGCCCGACGTTGGTCCGCATGCCGCCCCGCAGCTTGCTGAAAAAGTTGAACACCGGCCCGATCAGCTTGTAACGCTTGCCGATTGCTGCATAGACGGCGCCGTTGTCGGCTTTGTCCAAGATTGTGGCGACCGCCTCGATGGCTTCGCTCTTGGGTCGTCCCCGCACATCGCACACCGCCAAGGTCACTCGCGGGGTGTTGCGGACGCGCTTGACCTTCCAGGACGACTCCTGGGTGATCACCAGCAGTCGGTCGCCGTCGGGCGCGGCCCACACCGGGGTCGGCTTGGGCCGGCCGTCTTTGGTGAACGTGGTCAGCAGCAAATAGTCAGACTTGGCGATCTGGGCGAAAGTCGGGGTCATGGCCGCGAACTTACCCGCCCAGAGCCCCGGGTCCCTTTTCCTGGCTAGGTACGGGTCCGGCTCCGCGGCGACAGCGGCGCACGCCCAACAGTTACAGCGGCGGGCGGTTGGCGATGGGATGCAAGTCGGCGAGCTTGGGCAGCTCGGACTTCGGCTGCTCCGCATCGACGAAGTCAGCGACGGCATCAAGGGTGATCAGCCCGTAGCGCACCAGCAGATCAACCGCGTTCAATCCGAAGTGAGTGGCAACTCGGATCAGATTGTCGGCGGTGATCAAGCGCCCTTCGTGTGCGGCCTTGTAGTAGGCGGACTTCCGATATCCGAAGGCCTCGTATACCTCGGTTGCCGGAAGCGGCCTACCGACCAGGTAAGGCAGCACGACCGACGGGTCCTTTTTACGATCGTCCATGGATGTACACTCTAGTCCTGTCAGGCGGGAAGAGATCAGAAACCTATGCCAAAACTCTTCGCGTATTCCCACAACCCGGTATGTCGGGTTCCGAGACATTCTACGGAGCCCCCGGTTGCGGGCCTGCGCGGACCCCCCGTTTGTTAACGCGGCATCCGGCGCCACACAGATTGCGGCAGCGTTCTGAGCACGGCGAACAGTGGGCGCAGGGCCCACGGCACCCATACGGCGCGACGGCCCTTGCGCAGGGCCCGGGCCGCCGCCAGCGCCACCTGCTGCGGGGTGCTCGCCAGTGGAGCGGGATCCATGCCGGTGGTCATCCGGCCGACGACGAAACCCGGTCGCACCAGCAGCAGGCGCACGCCCGTGCCATGTAGTGCGTCGGCGAGCCCGCTGGCGAAGCCGTCGAGTCCGGCCTTCGCCGAGCCGTAGACGTAGTTGGCCCGCCGGACCCGTACCCCCGCCACCGAGGAGAACACCACCATGCGGCCCCGGCCGGCGGTGCGCATGGCCGCCGCCAGGTGGGTGAGCAAACTGATCTGGGCGACGTAGTCGGTGTGCACGACGGCCACCGCGTGCGCCGCATCGCACTCCGCGCGGGCCTGATCGCCCAGCACGCCGAACGCCAACACGGCGGTGCCGATCGGACCGTGCTCGGCGATCAGTTCTGCCACCAGAGGGCCGTGGGCGCTCACGTCGTCGGCATCGAACTCTTTGGTGTGTACCGCGGTCGCGCCGGCCGAGCGCACCGCGGCGACTTCGGCCTCAAGCCGCTCGGCGGAGCGCGCCGCCAGCACCACCGTCGCGCCGGGCGCCAGCTGCTGCGCCAACTCGAGGCCGATCTCACTGCGTCCGCCGAAAATCACCACCGGCCCGTCAACCGTGTCGCTCACGGCAGAGATTATCGCCTGCGCTAGCGTGGGCGGTGATGGCGAACGCAACGACTCGACTCACCAGTGACGCGTTGGCGTTTCTCACCGAACGCCACCTGGCGATGCTGACCACGTTGCGTGCCGACAGCTCGCCGCACGTGGTCGCGGTGGGGTTCACCTTCGACCCGAAAACCCACATCGCCCGGGTGATCACCACCGGCGGATCGCAGAAGGCGGTCAACGCCGAACGCGCCGGGGTCGCCGTGCTGAGCCAGGTCGACGGCGCGCGCTGGCTGTCCCTGGAAGGCAGCGCCACGGTCAACGACGCCCCCGCGGCGGTTCGTGACGCCGAGCTACGCTACGCCCAGCGCTACCGGACCCCGCGGGTCAATCCCCAGCGAGTGGTGATCGAAGTGCAGGTGGAGCGAGTGTTGGGTTCTGCCGACCTGCTCGACCGCGGCAACCGCTAGCCGGTCGCCCGGTTCACCGGGACCACCACCAGGTCGTGCGGCCGACTGTTCAGTGATTCCACGCCGTCGGCGGTGACGATCACGATGTCTTCGATGCGGGCGCCCCACTTGCCGGGAAAGTAGATGCCGGGTTCGACCGAAAACGCCATCCCCGGCCGGAGCGTCTCATCATTGCCCGCAACGATGTAGGGCTCTTCGTGCACCGAGAGGCCGATGCCGTGGCCGGTGCGGTGCACAAAGTATTCGGCCAGACCGGCCTTCGCCAGCACGTCGCGGGCCGCCGCGTCGACCTGTTGCGCCGTCATGCCCGGGCGAACGCTGGCGACCGCGGCACGCTGCGCCTCCTGCAACACCGAATAATGTTGCGCTACCTCGGGATTCGGCTCGCCCAGGCTGTAGGTCCTGGTCGAGTCGGAATGGTACCCGGGCTCGACCGGCCCCCCGATGTCGACGACCACGATGTCACCGGCCTGCAGCACCCGCTCGGAGCACTCATGGTGCGGGTCGGCGCCGTGCGGGCCCGAACCCACGATGATGAAGGCCACCTCCGAATGACCTTCGGCCACGATCGCCGCGGCAATGTCGGCGGCCACGTCGGCTTCGGTGCGGCCCGCCACCAAGAACTCCGGCACCCGCGCATGTACCCGGTCGATCGCCGCGCCGGCCTTGCGCAGGGCATCGATCTCGCTGGGGTCTTTGATCATTCGCAGATCACGAAGGACGCCCGTCGCCAAAACGGGCGTTGACCCGAGCACGTCGACCAATGGCAACAGGTGCAGCGCCGGCATCGAGTCGGTGACAGCAACAGCCGACGACGATGCTGCGCCCAGCGCCTCGCCCACCATGCGATAGGGGTCTTCGCCGTCGACCCAGTCCCGCACCGCCACCCCTAGGTCTGCCATCGCGGATTCGCGCAGCGCGGCCAGCTCCAGCCGCGGCACCACCATGGTCGGAGAACCGGAGGCCGGCAGCACCAGCGCGGTGAGCCGCTCGAAGGTCTGCGCCCGCGACCCGGTCAGGTAGCGCAGGTCGTAACCGGGCGTGATCACCAGGCCGGCCWGGCCGGCTTTCGCGGCCGCGGCGGCCGCGGCAGCCAATCGGTGGGCGTAGACACTGCTTTCGAAGCGGGAAGTCACGCACATCAGGCTATCGGGCGCACCTAAATGACGGTCCAGCTCGCCTCTCCTCCGTCGAGCCTTGCCAACCGCCGGCCAATAGGCTGGCACCCATGACTGCTCCGGTGTTGCTGCTCGACGGTGCCAGCATGTGGTTCCGTTCCTACTTCGGGGTGCCGTCCTCGATCACCGCACCCGACGGCCGGCCGGTAAACGCGGTGCGCGGCTTCTTCGACTCGGTTGCCACCCTGATCACCCGCCAGCGCCCCAGCCGGCTGGTGGTCTGTCTGGATCTGGACTGGCGACCGCAGTGGCGGGTGGACCTCATCCCGTCTTATAAGGCGCACCGGGTGGCCGAAGAGGTGCCCGATGATTCAGACATCGAAGAGGTGCCCGACGAGCTGAGCCCGCAGGTGGAGATGATCGCCGAGCTGCTCGACGCGTTCGGCATCACCGCGGGTGGCGCACCCGACTTTGAGGCCGATGACGTGCTGGGCACCTTGGCGGCCGCCGAACAACGCGACCCGGTGATCGTCGTCAGCGGTGACCGCGACCTGCTGCAGGTGGTCGCCGACCAGCCGGTCGCGGTGTCGGTGCTCTATCTGGGCCAAGGACTGGCCAAGGCGACGTTGTTCGGCCCGGACGAGGTGGCCGAACGCTACCGCCTGCCGCCGGAGCGGGCCGGGGCTGCCTACGCCGAAATGGCCCTGCTGCGTGGTGACCCCTCCGATGGGTTGCCCGGGGTGGCCGGCATCGGTGAGAAGACGGCGGCCGGCCTACTGACCCAGTACGGCTCGCTCGAAGCAGTGCTGGCCGCCGCCGCTGACCCGGGATCGCCTATGGCCAAGGGGGTTCGGGCCAAACTGCAGGCGGGACAGCCCTACATCGAGGCCGCCGGTCCGGTGGTACGCGTGGCCACCGACGCTCCGGTCACGCTGTCGACACCGTCGGACACCCTGCCGCGGGTGGCAGCCGACCCGGCGCGGGTCGCCGAATTGGCGGAGCGCCTGGGAGTCGGTTCCTCGATCGCCCGGCTCCAGCGAGCGCTGGACACGCTGCCGGACTAAGCCAGCCGGTTAATGCGGCCTATTTGGGCCGGCCGACCTCATAGGTGCCCGAGTTGTCCTGGAAGGTGACGGTGACCTGACGCTTGGTCCCGTCGATGCTGACCTCGCAGTTGAAGGTGTCGCCCTGCTTGACCACCGGGCTCTGCCCGTTGTTGCAGCGGACGTCCTTGACGTTCTTGGCGCCGTAGCCGTTGGTCTGGTCGGCCAGGATCTGCTGCACGCCTTCCTGGGCCTTGTCGATGTCGAGCTTGGTGGTCACGAAGAAACCCGGCTTCCAGAAGCCGAGCACCAGCAGCACCAGGACGGCGACACCCACGCACCCGGCGAGCACCGAGCTGACCATCCCGGACGGGCGCTTGGTCGCGGTGCCCGGCGCCGGGTATTGCCCCGGCTGCTGCGGGTACTGACCGTACTGGCCTGGCTGGCCTGGCTGACCGTACGGCGACGGCTGACCGTACTGGCCCGGCTGGCCGTAGGGCGACGGCTGACCGTATTGGCCCGGCTGGCCGTACGGCGACGGCTGACCGTACTGCTCGGGCTGCGGGTAGCCGGGATATTGCTGCGGCGCCGACGGGTACGCGCCCTGCTGCGGGTATTGGGGGTACTGCTGCGGCGTGTAGGCCGGGGGCTGCCATTGCTGCTCAGCTCCGGTCGCGGGACCCTGTCCGGTGCCCTGGTCCTCGGGCTGACCGGGCTGCTGAGGCTGCCACGGCTGCGTCGGGTCGTATCCCTGCGGTCCGCTCATCGTTGTTCCTCAAGTCCTCTCACGTAGCGGGTGCTGATCACCGCCGGCTCTCCACCGTAGCGCCCGGACCAGCCTACCCGGCGTCAACGGCAACGACCCCGCGCAAAACCGTGTCGATCGCCTGTTTTGCGGTGGCCCGCAACTCCGGACTGGGGGCCGCATTTCGCAGCTGATCCAGCAGGTCGAGCACTTGCCGGCACCAGCGCACGAAATCACCCGCTGACAGCGGCGTTCCCGCGCCGGCCGCATCCGACGCGGCCAGTGCCGAGGCCAGATCGCCGCTGCGGGCCCACCGGTAGACCGCGGCGACGAACCCGTCGTCGGGTTCGCGGGTCGGGTTGATGCCGTGCCGGCGCTCGTCGGCCCGCAGTGCCGCCGAGAGTTTGCGGGTCTGGTGCAGGGCGCGGCGCACCGCTTCGGTTGGCGCCTGCAGGGTTGAGAGTCCGCCAGCGCCGCTGGAGTCCTGGCCGCCGCGGGTCTCGTAGAGCACCGCGGAGACCACCGCCGCCAGTTCAGCGGGCTTGAGACCCTGCCATGCCCCGGTGCGAAGGCACTCGGCAACCAAAAGGTCGCTCTCGCTGTAGATCCGGGCCAGCATCCGGCCATCGTCGGTGACGCGGGGACCGCCATCCCCCGCGTCGACCGCGTCAGCGCGCGTCTGGTCGTCGTCGCTGCGCTCGGTGTCGGCGCCGGCGCGAATGAAGCCGCGTTCGGACAGCAGCCCGACGATGCGGTCGAAGGTGCGCGCCAGCGAATTGGTGGCCGCCTCGACCTTCCTGCGCAACTGCGCGTTGTCGGCCTCCACCCGCAGGTAGCGCTCGGCGATACGCACCTTGGCTTCACGATCCGGCGCATCGTGAACGGGATGGTCGCGCATGCGCTGGCGCAGGGCCGCAAGTTCTGGATCCACGGGTGACTCGTCTGCGTCGCCGCGGCGCTTGCGCGAGCTGGGCACATCGAGGCCGGCGGCCGCCGATCGCAGTGCCGAGGCCAGGTCGCGGCGGACACGCGGCTGGCGGTGCTCCACCCGCTTGGGCAGGCTCATCGTGCCGATCGGCGGGACGGCACCCGAATAGTCGGCCGAGGAGATGCGGCCGGCCCAGCGATGCTCGGTGAGCACCAGCGGGCGCGGCTCGTCTGACTCCCGATCGGCCTGCAGCACCACCGCCAGCCCGCCGCGGCGGCCGTGGCTGAGATTGATGATGTCGCCGCGGCGCAACGACGCCAGGGCGTCACTGGCGGCCCGACGGCGCTGCAACCGGGAAGCGCGGGCGTGAGCGCGTTCGCGTTCGGAGATCTTCGCCCGCAGCCTGGCGTAGTCGAGTACGGCTGAGTCGCGCCCGCCGAACTCGGCGGCGATCTCGTCCAGGGTGCGCTCGCCGCGATCGGCGCTGCGCACCAGGCCGACGACAGACCGGTCGGCCTGGAACTGGGCGAAGGACTGCTCCAGCAGCTGATGGGCCTGCTCGGGGCCCATGTGCAGGACCAGATTGATCGTCATGTTGTACGACGGCGCGAAGGAGCTGCGCAGTGGAAAGGTACGGGTGGACGCCAGCCCGGCCACCTGGTCGGGGTCGGCGGTGCTCTCCGCGGGGTGCCACAGCACCACCGCGTGGCCTTCGACGTCGATGCCGCGCCGGCCGGCCCGGCCGGTCAGCTGGGTGTACTCCCCCGGCGTCAGCGCGGCGTGCTGCTCCCCGTTGAACTTCACCAGCCGCTCGAGCACCACCGTGCGGGCCGGCATGTTGATGCCCAGCGCCAAGGTTTCGGTGGCGAACACGGCTTTGACCAACCCCGCGGCGAACAGCTCTTCGACGGTGTGGCGAAACACCGGCAGCAGTCCGGCGTGGTGACCGGCCAGACCACGCAGCAGCCCCTCCCGCCATTCGTAGTAACCCAGCACGTCCAGGTCGTCGTCGGCCAGATCGCCGCAGCGGTGGTCGATCACCTCGGCAATACGGGCCCGCTCGGATTCGGTGGTCAGCCGCAACGGCGAGCGCAGGCACTGCTTGACCGCGGCGTCGCAGCCGGCCCGGGAGAACACGAAGGTGATCACCGGTAAAAGGCCCGCGGCGTTGAGGACGGCGATCACGTCCGGGCGCATCGGCGGCCGGTAGGTCGGCCGGTCTGGGCGGCCCGCGCCCCCGTGCCGTGTTCGACGCGAGCTTCCCCAGTCGGTGAGCCGGTCGGCTTCGCGGCGATGGGCGATGTGGCGCAGCAGCTCGGGGTCCACTCGCGGTTGGCCACCCGCGGCGCGGGCGTCGGAATGGGACTCGAACAGATCGAAAAGCCGCTTGCCGACCATCATGTGCTGCCACAACGGCACCGGGCGATGTTCGTCGACCACCACGGAGGTGTCGCCGCGCACAGTCTGGATCCAGCCGCCGAATTCCTCGGCGTTGCTGACCGTCGCCGAGAGGCTGACCAGCCGTACCTCCTCGGGCAGGTGCAGGATGACCTCTTCCCACACCGCGCCGCGCATCCGGTCCGCCAGGAAGTGCACCTCGTCCATGACAACGTGGGAAAGGCCTTGCAGCGCCGGTGAATTCGCGTAAAGCATATTTCGCAGCACCTCGGTGGTCATCACCACCACCGGCGCATTCGAGTTGATCGACAAATCGCCGGTCAGCAGTCCCACGCGGTCTTTGCCGTACCGGGCCACCAGATCGGTGTGCTTCTGGTTGCTCAGCGCCTTGATCGGCGTGGTGTAGAAGCATTTTCCGCCGCCGGCCAGCGCCAGGTGGACCGCGAACTCGCCGACGACGGTCTTGCCGGCTCCCGTGGGTGCGCACACCAGCACTCCCCGACCGTCCTGCAGGGCCTCGCAGGCCCGACGCTGAAAACCATCCAGCCCGAAGGGCAGTTCCGCGGTGAACCGATCCAGCTCGGTCTGTCCGGGCGTTTCCGGTGGACTAGTCATGTGGCGTGGTGACCGGTGTGGGCGCGTCGATGGGCGAGGCTTGCTCGTCGTCAAGGGCGGTGGCTGCTTCCCGCTTGGCCTTGCGCCTGTCGTGGAGCCGGGCGATCTGGATGGCGAACTCCTGTAACAGAGTCAGCGTGCAACCGAGCACGATCATCGAGAACGGGTCCGAACCCGGGGTGAAGAACGCGGCGAACACGAACATCGCGAAGATCAGCCCGCGCCGCCACTCTTTGAGCCGGGCGTAGCTGAGGACGCCGACCATGTTGAGCATCACGATCAGCAGCGGGAACTCGAAGCTGATCCCGAACACCACCAGCAGGTTCAGTAGGAACCCGAAATAGCGGTCGCCGGACAGCGCGGTCACCTGCACGTCGCTGCCGACGGTCAGCAGAAAGCCGAGCGCCTTGGCCAGCACCAGGTAGGCCAGGATGGCGCCGGTGACGAACAGCACGGCCGCCGAGACGACGAACACCACCGCGAAGCGCCGCTCTTTGCGGTAAAGCCCCGGGGTGATGAACGCCCACAACTGGTAGAACCAGACCGGGCAGGCCAGCACGATACCGGCAGCCAAGCCCACCTTGAGACGCAGCATGAACTGGTCGAACGGCGCCGTGGCCAGCAGCCGGCACTGTCCGTCGGGCGCGATCGCCGCACGCGCGGACTCCGGCAGCTCGCAGTAGGGATGACGCAGCCACTCGCCGAGGCTTTCCAGCCCGAAGAGCGGTTGGGTGTACCAGACAAAGCCGATGATCGTGGTGAGCACGATCGCGGCCATCGAGATCAGCAGCCGGGTACGTAGCTCCCGCAGGTGGTCGACGAGCGACATCGTCCCGTCGGGATTGGTGCGGCTACGCCGCTGACGGGGGTCGAGCCGCCGCAGAACTCCGAGCGTGCGCACAGTCGATTGGGGCGCGGTCGCCGCGACGGCGGAACCGGGTTACGCCGACTGGCCACCGGCCGCCGGCGGATCGACCCGCTCGGACTGGACGGTGGTCGAGGTGGCAGTCGAATCGGGCTTGCTCTCGTTCTGCAGCTCGCGGACCTCGGACTTGAAGATGCGCAGCGACTTACCCAACGAGCGTGCCGCATCGGGCAGTCGCTTGGCGCCGAAGAGAATGATCACGGCGACGGCGAGGATCGCCAGGTGCGACGGTCCTAAAGCGTTCACTTTGGTTACCTCCAGACGTCGCCACGATGCTACCGCAGCTCATTGGCCCGGCGGTTCAGCGAGGCTCGACGAAGGAGAGGCGAAGCTGGGACCGCCGCATCAACCCGGCGGTTCAGCGAGGCTCGACGAAGGAGAGGCGAAGCTGGGACCGCCGCATCAACCCGGCGGTTCAGCGAGGCTCGACGAAGGAGAGGCGAAGCTGGGACCGCCGCATCAACCCGGCGGTTCAGCCGGAGGCTCTAACCCGGTGGTGCATCCCGTGGCCGGGTGTCTTCCGTCCAGCTCTGGCCGTCGAAGTAGCGCAGCTGCGCAGCGTCAGCCGGATCGGGATACCAGTTCGGAACCACGGGCAGTTGCTCAGTGTGCGTCGCTCTGGCCTTGACCAGAAAAACGATGGCCACCACGATTCCTACCATCACGGCCAGGAAGACGAGGTCGGCCACCAAGGTTCCGGCGTTGTAGACCGTCACAGGCTGACCTCATACATCGCCAGTGCGGCGGTCGACGCGTCACGTAGCCCTGTGACGACCGATTCCGGTGCCTTGACCTGCACCTCATCGCCCATACCCAGCAGCAGCCGGATCAGCCACTCATCGGACGCGTAGGTCAGCCGGGCTTCGCGCCAGCCGTCGGCGAGCTCGCCGAGATCCTGCATCGGGTAGTACTCGAACATCCACGCCGCCGACGGCGCCACCCGCACGATGGCGACCGGCAGTGACGGGTCGGCGTCGAACAGCGAGGTGTCGGTTTCGGCCTGGCGCGCCGGCTCCGGCGGCGCCGACGGTTCGTCGAGCAAGCGGACCTCGTCAATGCGGTCGAACCGGAACAACCGCACCCCCTCGGAGTCGCGGCACCACGCCTCCAGATAACTGTGTGCGCCGATCAACACCACCCGGATCGGGTCCACGATCCGATGCGACACGCTGTCCCGCGACGCCGCGTAGTAGTCGATCGCCAACGCTCGGTGTTGCTGGACGCCGTCGCGGACCACGTCGGCGGCCGAGGCGTCGTGCGTGACCGAGACGGGCGCCGCTGGTGCTGCGGCACCGGCGGCCTCCTCGATCTTGGCGATCGCACTGCGGGCGGCCCGCGGGTCGACGATCCCGGGCATGTCGACCAGGGTGCGCAACGCCATGAGCATGACCGTGGCCTCACGCGACGTCAGCCGCAACGGCCGATCGACACCGGCGGATTCGAACACGTCCAGGCGATCTTCATAGAACGTCACGTCGATCAGGTCGCCGGGCCCGTAACCGGGCAGGCCACACATCACCAGCTGCTGCAGGTCGCTCTGCAGCTGGCTGAGGCTCACGCCGAGTTCGGCGGCGGCCTGTTTCTTGCTGATCCCGGGGCGAGCTTTCAGATACGGCACCATGTTCAGCAGCCGGACCAGGCGTTTCGACAGCTGGGTCACACCGGCACCTCCCCCACGCGCGCGCTCAGTCGCGCCACCACATCGTCGCGCAGCGACGGCGGGTCCAAGACGATGGCGTCGGCCCCGTAGCCGGCGATCTCCCGGGCCAGCCGGTCATGGGTCCCTATATCGACGCCGATGATGTCGCCGTCGCGGCCGGCGAGGGCCTGGCGGGCGAGTACGGTGCCGGCCCGGCGCAGCGCCACGGCACGGCCATCGGCGACCCAGATGCGTGCCTGCAGCCCGCTGGGTGCATCGCCGACCGCCTCGGCGACGATCGCGCGCAGGTCGGCGTTGTCGGGCCGGGTGACGGCGCCGGTGGGCCCGATCGGCCGAACCTCCGGACCGATCCGCGACAGCCGGAAGGTGCGTATCGCGTTGCGGTCGCGATCGTGGCCGACCACATACCAGCGGCCGGTGTGGGTGACCACTCCCCACGGCTCGAGGGTGCGGGTGACATACGGCTCGACCGGTGAGGGCCGGTGCTCGAACTGCACAGCCTGCCCGTTCTGGACGGCGTCCATCAGCGCGCCCAGCGCCGGCTCGGCCCGGTGTATACCCGGGAGCGCTGCGGGTGTCGCCACCAGCACGTCGGCCTGCCTCGGGTCCACCTCGACTCCGGCGGCATGCAGTTTGGCGACGGCACCTTCGGCGTTGGCGCGCAGCTCCGGTGACTGCCACAGCTGAACCGCGACCGCCACTGCGGCGGCCTCGTCGCGGGTCAGGTCGATGGTCGGCAGGGCGTAGGCATCGGGGTTGATCCGGTAGCCGTCCACCGTCTCGAAGGCCGACACTTTGCCGGTCTCCAGCGGAATGCCCAGGTCACGCAGCTCGTTCTTGTCCCGCTCGAACATTCGGGAGAACGCCTCGTCGCTGGGGTTGTCGCCGTAGCCCTGCACGGTGGCTCGGATCTTCTCGGCGGTCAGGTAGCTGCGGGTAGCCAGCAACGCGATGACGAGATTGAGGAGTCGCTCGACTTTCGCGGTCGCCATGACAAGACAGGATAAGGGCTCGCGGCGTGGTGGTTGTTCAGATGTGGGTCGCCGGCGTGCATGCCATGCCCGGGAAGTCCCAGGTGCTGCATTGGTAGTCCGAGAATTCGGGGTCTTCGGCGCGCGGCTGGCCGGGGAGATCGGTGCGTGCCGTCATCTTCGCGCCGTACACGCCCGGGTACAGCGGCATCAACCGGTCGTCGTTGGGAAACGCCACCGAGAAGCTGTCGCCGGTGTGCACCGCACGGGTCTCGGCGTAGGTGAGGGTGTGCGACGGGCCGGCCAGCTCCAACGGCGCTCCGGACGCCGTCAGGTGCATCTGCAGGGTCAACGGCGTGCCGGGAAGATCGGTCCGGCAATCGCTGACGTCGACCCGGCTGCCCATGTAGTCGGCACCATTGACCGAGTAGACGAACGGCTTGGCCACGCTGAACTGGCAGATGACGACGCCGCCGGCGTGCGCGGCCGGTGACCCGGCCAGCGCGATGCCCAGCGGGATGAGGGCGGCCAGGCCGCTGAGCCGAGTCATCACCGGTTCGCTACATGCTGGCGATCAGGCGCTTGACCCGCTCGTCGACCGACCGGAACGGGTCCTTGCACAACACGGTGCGCTGGGCCTGGTCGTTGAGCTTGAGGTGCACCCAGTCAACGGTGAAATCGCGTCCGGCTGCCTGGGCGGCACTGATGAATTCGCCCCGGAGCTTGGCGCGGGTCGTCTGCGGCGGGGTGTCGATCGCCTCGTCGACTTCCTCGTCGGTGGTGATGCGGGTGGCCAATCCCTTGCGCTGCAGTAAATCGAACACTCCGCGCCCGCGCTTGATGTCGTGATAGGCCAGGTCCAACTGGGCGATCTTGGGATCGGACAGCTCCATGTTGTAGCGATCCTGGTAGCGCTGGAACAGCTTTCGCTTGATCACCCAGTCGATCTCAGTGTCCACCTTGGCGAAGTCCTGGGTTTCCACAGCGTCAAGCTGGCGGCCCCACAAATCGATGACCTGCTCGAGCTGGGGGTTGCTGGCTCGGGTCTGCACGTACTCCACGGCCCGCCCGTAGTACTCACGCTGGATGTCCAGGGCACCGGCTTGGCGTCCGCCGGCCAGCCGCACCGGCCGCCGGCCGGTGACATCGTGGCTGACTTCGCGGATCGCCCGGATCGGGTTGTCCAACGAGAAGTCCCGGAAGGGCACCCCGGCCTCGATCATCTCCAGCACCAGGGCCGCGCTGCCCACCTTGAGCAGCGTCGAGGTCTCGGACATGTTGGAGTCGCCAACGATGACGTGCAGCCGCCGGTACTTCTCGGCGTCGGCGTGCGGCTCGTCGCGGGTGTTGATGATCGGCCGCGACCGAGTGGTGGCGCTCGAGACGCCTTCCCAGATGTGCTCGGCACGCTGGGACAGGCAGAACGTGGCAGCCTTGGGGGTCTGCAGCACCTTGCCGGCGCCGCAGATCAGCTGACGAGTCACCAGGAACGGCAGCAGCACGTCGGAGATCCGGGAGAACTCCCCGGCCCGCACGATCAGGTAGTTCTCGTGGCAGCCGTAGGAGTTGCCGGCCGAATCGGTGTTGTTCTTGAACAGGTAGATGTCGCCGCCGATGCCCTCATCGGCCAGCCGCTGCTCGGCGTCGATCAGCAGGTCTTCGAGGACGCGTTCACCGGCCCGGTCGTGGGTGACCAGCTGAATGAGGTTGTCGCACTCGGCGGTGGCGTATTCGGGATGGCTGCCGACATCCAGGTACAGCCGAGCTCCGTTGCGCAGGAACACATTCGAGCTACGTCCCCAAGACACCACCCGGCGGAACAGATAGCGCGCCACCTCGTCGGGCGACAACCTCCGATGGCCGTGGAAGGTGCAGGTGACACCGAACTCCGTCTCAATGCCCATGATTCTGCGCTGCACGTCATCGAGCGTACTTGCTGAACCAACCCGACGGGGCTCAGCGAGGTTGGTGGCGTGACTATCAGGCCGGTGGGTTGACCGGGGCCTCGACGTTTTCCAGCACCACTTCGGCGACCTGGCGCATGGTGGTCCGCTTATCCATCGCCGCGCGCTGAATCCACTTGAAGGCCTCGGGTTCGGTGAAGCCGTGTGCGGTCTGCAGCACGCCCTTGGCCCGCTCGACGAGCTTGCGGGTTTCCAGCTGGTCGGAGAGGTTGCTGACCTCGCGCTCCAAGGCGGTGATCTCCTCGGCCCGACTGAGCGCCAGTTCGATGGCCGGGACCAGGTCACCGGCGGTGAACGGCTTGACCAGGTAAGCCATTGCCCCGGCGTCACGGGCGCGTTCGACCAGGTCGCGCTGGCTGAACGCGGTCAGGATGACGATCGGAGCGATCCGCTTGGCGGCGATCTCAGACGCCGCGTCGATGCCGTCGCGGCGCGGCATCTTCACATCTAGGATCACCAGGTCCGGGCGCAGCAGTTCGGCCAGCTCGACGGCCTCCTGCCCGTCGCCGGCCTCGCCCACCACCTCATAGCCCTCTTCGCGCAGCATCTCGGCGAGATCCAGCCGGATCAGCGCCTCATCCTCGGCGATCAGCACCCGCCGGGCTGGGCGTGGGCTGCTGTCGGACGTGGGCTCGGTCATCCCCCTATTCTGTCGTGGCTGCCGGCTGGGGCAACCCCGAGGGGCATCGTCTAAGGTAGGAAGCCGCGCGTCAGCGCTGGGCCCTCGTATCCCAACTGGCAGAGGAAACGGATTCAAAACCCGTGCAGTGTGAGTTCGAATCTCACCGAGGGCACCACGAACGTCAGGTTGAATGCCGCTGGCCGAAGGCCTAACTGACCAGCGCAACCTCATACCTCGAATTCGCTATAAGGCGCAATGCCCCGCGGACGGCTCCTTGCCAACCGGTGAGCCGCTAAGTCCCGAACGAATCGTCATTGTCGCCCCCTACCGACACCGCCGAAATTAGACTCGGGCACGCCGGGACTGGCAGCCGAGGAGGGCCCGTTGAGGAAATCCGTGCTGGGTGTGCTGGTGGTGCTGCTGGGCGTGTCGGTCGGCTTTCTCTTGTGGATCTCGAACCACGCGCACGACACCAAGTACGTGCAGGCCAAGACTCGCGGGCAATACGACGACGCGTCATCCGGCCATGACGGCGGCATCGGCGGCAATCTCCTGCAACGCGACCCACTGCAGGAGATTGCTCGCGAGCCCAGCTACGACGACTGCGAATCGTGCAACTTGCCCTTTGTCCCGTTTTTCGGGACGCGGGCCGGGATCAACTGCGAAATAAATTACCGGCGCGGGGAACTGCCCGATGCGGCCTACTGCATGTCGGTGAATCCGCCGCAGCACGTATCGATGGACAGCGACGGGGAGTTGTCGATGTGCAGTGACAGCGTCAACTGTTTGTCCAATCCCCCGTTCGATCAACCGATTCTTCCGTTCGGCCAGAGCGCGGCTGCCGGACCGTTCACCTGTCAATCGGAAGCCGCCGGGGTGACCTGCACCGTCGAGTCATCCGGACGTGGCTTCGTGATCTCAAGTTCGGGTATCGAAGCCGTCGGGTGACGCTGCGTCAACGCGGCGAGTACATGATCACGCCCACCCCGATCAGACAGATCAGCGCCCCCACGATGTCAGCACGGTCGGGCCGGAAGCCGTCGAACGCCATCCCCCAGGCCAGCGAGCCGGCGACGAACACCCCGCCATAGGCGGCCAGGATCCGGCCGAACTGGGCATCGGGCTGCAAGGTGGCCACGAAGCCATAGAGCCCCAGGGCGATCACCCCGGCACCGGCCCAAAGCAGGCCGCGGTGCTCCCGCACCCCCTGCCACACCAGCCAGGCCCCGCCGATCTCGGCGACGGCAGCCAACACGAACAGCGCGACGGAACGCACAACCATGAGCGCCGACCCTAGACTCACGCTCCCGACCTGGTGAAACCGCCAACGGCCCAGCTCAGCGGATTAGGCTGTCGCTTGTGTCCGTCAAGCGGTTCCTCGCGGTGCCGGCCGAGGCTTCCAGCCCCTACCGGCGCACACACTGCATACCGGCCCGCACCCGCCATTACACGGCGCGGGTGTCGCAGCGGCTGCGGATCCTCAAGCTGGCTGCCGGGCTGGCCGCGCTCATCAGCGCGGGCTGGGGAATGCTGGAGATCTGGGTTGATCCCGCCTACTGGTGGATCGGCGCGATCAATCTCGTCGCCGCGGCCGGGCTGGTCCTGACACCGCTGCTCTACCGCTACGGCGAGCTTCTCGCGCCCCTGACCTTCGTGGCCATTGCCTACTCGACGACCGCCGTCGTCTGCTGGATGGTGGGCACCGGCTCGGGGATCCAGTTCTATTTTCTGGCCTCGGCGTCGATCAGCGTGCTGATTCTGGGCGTGGACCGGATCAAACTGGCAGCCGTGGTGGCCGGCATCGGTGCGGGGCTGACCATTGCCCTGCAGTTCCTGGTCCCCGCCGACAACGTCCACCAACCGGAGTGGCTGCACAACCTGTCCTACGTGCTGGTGGTCGTGTCGGCCTGCTTCATGGTGGTCGCCACGGTCTGGTTCGCGCTGCGCGAGATCTCTCACGCCGAAGCGGCGATGGAGGCCGAGTACGAACGGTCCGAAGCGCTGCTGGCCAACATTTTGCCCACCGCGGTCGCCGAGCGACTGAAAAACCCGGCGGTGGACGTGATCGCCGACAGCTACCCCGACGCCTCGGTGCTGTTCGCCGACATCGCCGACTTCACCCGACGGGCCAGCCAGACCGACCCGGGCCAGCTGGTCGGGTTCCTCAACGAGCTCTACAGCGACTTGGACCGGCTCGTCGATCAGCACGGCCTGGAGAAGATCAAGACCAGCGGCGACTCCTACATGGTGGTCAGCGGCGTTCCGGACCCGAGACCCGATCACCTGCACGCGCTGGCGCGGCTGGCGCTCGACATCGCCGCGACCATCGCCGACCTGCGCGATCCGCTGGGCCGGCCGGTGTCGCTGCGGATCGGTTTGGCCACCGGCCCGGTGGTGGCCGGGGTCGTCGGCCACCGCCGGTTCTTCTACGACGTGTGGGGTGACGCGGTGAACCTGGCCTCGCGGATGGAGTCAACCGGCGCCCCGAACCGCATCCAGGTGCCGCAGCCGGTCTATGAACGACTCAAAGAGGACTTCGTGTTCGAGGAGCGCGGCGACGTCGACGTCAAGGGCAAGGGCGTCATGCGCACCTGGTTTCTGGTTGACGCCCGTACCCCGGCCTCGCGCGGTCCGGCGCCCCGATCGCTGTCGGCGACCTCAGCGGGCTGATCCGGTGGTTCAGCGAGCCTCGACGCAGGAGAGGCGAAGCTGGGACCACCGCATAAACGGGTGGTTCGGCCGATTTCGGTAGGGTGCCGAATCAGGTCGTCCCACAACGCTGAGGAGCGCAATGCGAAGGCTTTTGGCCGTGCTCGGTTCGCTGGCCGGTCTGGCCACCACCGTGAACGGGTATCGCCCGCTGACCAAGCGCGGTTATCCGTCGCTGTACGCGTTCGCCTTCGGCTTGTTCGCCTCGGAGCTGCCGTTGCAGCTCATCGCCGGACATTCCGCGGCGTTGGCGGCGGTGAGTCGGCGGTTGTCGCCGCGGGCTCGGCGGACCAGCTGGCTGCTGTCGGCGCTCTCCTGGCTGGGCTTAGTGGGGCTGAATTATGCCGGCCGTACCGCCAATAGACCGTTGACCGCGGCGCTGGACGCCGAACTCGGTGCGGGACGACGCACCGAAAGCCGGGATTTGTGGAAGCGGCCGGGGTCGGACGCGGAAATCGCCAAGGCACCCGGCGTGGTGCGCATGATGCGGGTCTACCGGGACTACGCCTCCGACTCCGACATCCCCTACGGCGAGTACGGCGGCCGCAACACGCTCGATGTGTGGCGGCATCGCGACCTGCCTCGTGATGGTCGCGCGCCGGTACTGCTGCAGATTCCCGGTGGTGCCTGGATGGTGGGAAGTAAACGCGGACAAGCACATCCGCTGATGGCCCACCTGGTCGAACGCGGTTGGGTGTGTGTGTCGATCAACTACCGGCTGAGCCCCCGCTCCACTTGGCCTGACCACATCATCGACGTCAAGCGGGCCTTGGCGTGGACCAAAGCCCACATCGCCGACTACGGCGGCGACCCGGACTGGGTCGCGGTGACCGGGGGCTCCGCAGGTGGTCACCTCTGCGCTCTAACCGCTCTGACCGCAAACGATCCGCGTTTCCAACCGGGTTTCGCCGACGCCGATACCAGCGTGCGGGCGGCGGTCCCGTTCTACGGCATCTACGACTTCACCGGCGAGACTGGATTGCACCCGCTGCTGACCCCGGCATTGGGGGCCTACGTGTTCAAGCAGAGCCGGCGGCGCTTCCCCGATACCTACCGCGACGCCTCCCCGATGACGTATCTATCTGCTGATGCGCCACCGTTTTTCGTGCTGCACGGAACCAATGATTCGCTGGTGCCGGTGGAGCAGGGCCGAGCATTTGCCGAGCGGCTACGGGAAGTCAGCACGAGCCCGGTCGTCTATGCCGAGTTGCCGTTGGCCCAACACGCTTTCGACATTTTCGGCTCGCCGCGGGCCGCGCACACGGCGGTAGCCGTCGAGCAGTTCCTCGCCGAGGCTTATGCGAGGCAGACCACGCAGGTCATCTCGGGCCGCTGAGGCGGCCAATGCCCGGCCGGAACGCCACATCTGTGCCAGACTTCGACCATGGAAACATCGCTTTCGCGCCTGCTGCCGAATCTGTGGAAGTCGACACTGGTTTCTGGTGTCTTGGCCCTCGTCTTGGGCGTGCTGATCTTGGTCTGGCCGGGCCGGACCATCATCGCCGCCGCTGTGCTGCTCGGTGTGTATCTGGTGGTCACCGGAATCGCGCAGTTGATCTTCGCGTTCAGCCTGCCCGTCATGTCCGCCGGCGGACGCGTGTTGCTGTTCCTCAGCGGCACCGCGTCGGTGATTCTGGCGGTCCTGTGTTTCCGGCACTTCAACTCCGACGAAGAAGCACTGGCGGTGCTGCTGCTGGCCATCTGGATCGCGGTCGGCTTCATCTTCCGTGGGGTGGCGACTGCCGTGGCAGCCATCAGCGACCCGGCGCTGCCGGGCCGGGGTTGGCAGATCTTCACGGGCGTGGTCAGTCTGCTGGCCGGTCTGGTGACGCTGGCGTCACCATTCGCGTCACTATGGGTGCTGGCGGTGGTCGTCGGCAGCTGGCTCATCGTCATCGGCATTGTCGAGGTCGTCACCGCACTCAAGATTCGGAGCGCTTCACACAAGGTCGGTACTACGCTGCCGGCCGGGTAGCGGCGTCAGGCGACCCGCGGCCTGATTGCCCCGTCGCGGGTACCCTTGAATTCTGACCTGTTTGATACCTGCGTGAAGCTCTGATCTGGAGTCTGCTCAATGCCCGAGTCCGGCATGCCCTCGCTGTCGCCTGAGTCTCAGCAATCCTGGCCGTCGCCCGGTCCCAGCTACCCTCCGCCGCCGGGCTACCCGTATCCGCCGGTGCCCGGGCAGTACCTCGGCTATCCCCCCGCGGCGGTACCGCCGGTGCTCAAGAACGGGGCGGGCATCGCGGCCCTGATCGTTGCGATCGCCGGGATCGTGACCGCGTTGTCGGTGATCGGTGGGGTGGGACTGGGCTTGGCGGCTGTCGTGCTCGGACTGATCGGCCGTGGCCGGGCCAAGCGGCGGGAGGCTGACAACGGCGGCGTCGCACTCGCCGGGATCATTTTGGGTGCGCTGGCGGTGATCGCCGGCATCGGCTGCATCTTCGTATATGTCGGCATCTGGCGGACCGCTGGCGCCGGCGACTATGTGGCGTGCATGAGCAAGGCCGGTTCGGACACCGACGCCCAGCAGCAGTGCACCGAACGATTCCGGGAGCACTTCGAGAACACCTTCGGCAGCGGCGCCGACGCGCCCATGGTGCAGGAGGAATCGGACTCCGCGCTGATGCCGGCCTAGCGGGAACTGCTAGCGCGGCGAAGCCGGGCGACGCAGGTTCGCGCCATGGGAACTAGCGCTTAGACGGTATGGGGGGCTGGGGCCTCACTCACATGTGACCGTGGGTTGCCGACAGGAATCAGGTCCTGGCCGGTAGAGCCACAAGATGTGGGAGGCCCCAGTGAAGGTTCAGCGTACGAGTGTTGGTTTGGATGTGCACGCACGTTCGGTGATCGGGTGTGCATTGGACGGGGATACCGGTGAGGTATTCGAGCGTCGGCTGACCCCTGATTACGGGGAGATCCTGGACTGGTTGCGGTCATTGCCG
>NZ_UWOA01000045.1:0-38813 GCF_900604305.1 Mycobacterium sp. P7213 | reverse complement strand
GCCGTATCTCAGTCCCAGTGTGGCCGGACACCCTCTCAGGCCGGCTACCCGTCGTCGCCTTGGTAGGCCATTACCCCACCAACAAGCTGATAGGCCGCGGGCCCATCCCACACCGCAAAAGCTTTCCACCACACACCATGAAGCGCGTGGTCCTATTCGGTATTAGACCCAGTTTCCCAGGCTTATCCCAAAGTGCAGGGCAGATCACCCACGTGTTACTCACCCGTTCGCCACTCGAGTACCCCCGAAAGGGCCTTTCCGTTCGACTTGCATGTGTTAAGCACGCCGCCAGCGTTCGTCCTGAGCCAGGATCAAACTCTCCAAACAAAAACCATTTGGAAACAATCCCAAAACATCAGTCAAAAACTGACATCAAAAAAACGCCACACCCCCAACACGGGGCGCCGAAGGCATGGCAAAAACAACAACAAACAAAAACCACCAAACACACTATTGAGTTCTCAAACAACACGCCGCCCGGCTTCAGGCAACCCCGCCACTATACTCGGTTTCCGGAGTTGAGTCAACTCCGAGATTTTCGGGGCTTCCGGAAGGACTTCCAGACTGTCGGTAGTTCCGCGGTCCGCGTCCCTCCGGCCCGACCTATATTACACGTTCTATCTCAGCACCCAAATCGGCTAGATATTCCACGAACAACGGGTACCCGCGATCGATGTGGTAGACGTCGTGGACCTCGGTCTCACCGTCTGCGACCAGGCCCGCAAGGACCAAACCGGCGCCGGCGCGGATGTCGGAGGCCCAAACGGGTGCACTCGAGAGCTGCGGCAGTCCACGCACCACCGCATGGTGGCCGTCGGTACGCGCATCGGCTCCGAGTCGGATCATCTCCTCGACGAACCGGAATCGGGCTTCGAAGACGTTCTCGGTGATCATCGACGTGCCGTCGGCAATCGCTGCGAGGCCGATCGCCATCGGCTGCAGATCGGTGGGGAATCCGGGAAACGGCAAAGTCGCCACGTTGACGGCCTTGGGCCGCTCGTACTGCACCACCCGGAATCCGTTGTCGGATTGGGTGACGGTCGCGCCCGCATCGTGCAACTTGTGCAGCACAAGCTGTAGGTGAGCCGGGTCCACACCGGTGACGGAGATGTCGCCGCGGGTCATTACCGCCGCAATCGCCCAGGTCGCGGCCACGATCCGGTCGCCGATCACTTCGTGTTCGGTGGGGTGCAGCCGCGGCACCCCGGTGATCTTCAACGTTGGGGAGCCGGCACCTTCGATCTGGGCGCCCATCTGGTTGAGCATCGTGCAGAGATCGGCGACATCGGGTTCGCGCGCCGCGTTGTGGATGGTCGTGACACCTTCGGCCAGCACCGCTGCCATCAAGATGTTCTCGGTGGCGCCCACCGACGGGAACTCCAGCTGGATCTCGGCGCCGCGCAGCTTCTCGGCGTGCGCCACCACGCAACCGTGCTCGATATTGCAGGTGGCTCCCAGTTGTCGCAGGCCGGCCTGGTGCATGTCGAGCGGGCGCGAGCCGATCGCGTCACCGCCCGGTAGTGCGACCTTCGCCTTCAGACACCGGCCCACCAGGGGTCCCAGCACACAGACCGACGCCCGGAACTGGCGCACCGCGGCGAAGTCCGCGTCGTACTTGGGTTCGTCGGGCGAGGTGATACGCACCGTGGTGCCGTCGAGTTCGACATTGGCGCCCAGCCCGCGCAGCACCTCGGCCATCAGGGGCACGTCCAGAATGTCCGGGCAGTTGGTGATGGTGCTGGTGCCCTCCGCCAGCAAGGCCGCCGCCATCAGCTTCAGGACGCTGTTCTTAGCGCCACCGACGGCGACTTCACCGGACAATCGGTTACCCCCGGTAACCACGAAACGCTCACCCACTCGCGTCAGTGTAGTGACGACGCGAGCCCTGTCCCGACCAATCCGGGCTTCGGCCGAAGCGAGGATGGCACCGGTTCGCTCCCCCGGTACGGTTTGGGCTATGGCAGTGCACATCACTCGCGTTTACACCCGTACCGGCGACGACGGAACGACCGGCCTGAGCGATTTTTCTCGCGTACCCAAGACGGATCCCCGGCTGGTGGCCTACGCCGATGTCGAGGAGGCCAACGCCGCGATCGGTGTCGCGATTGCGCTCGGCCAACCCGCCGAGGCGGTGAGCGCCACGCTGCTGCGCATCCAGAACGACCTGTTCGACGCGGGCGCGGATCTGGCCACACCGGTCGCCGAGAACCCGAAGTACCCGCCGCTGCGGATCACCGCCGAGTACGTCGACCGGGTGGAGGCGTGGTGTGACGAATACAACGAACAGCTCGCCCCGCTCAACTCGTTCATCCTGCCGGGCGGCTCACCGCTCTCGGCACTGCTGCACGTGGCTCGAACCGCGGTGCGCCGGGCCGAGCGCTCGGCCTGGGCGGCACTCGACGCCTACCCGGACGGCGTGTCGGTGCTGCCGGCGAAGTATCTGAATCGGTTGTCGGACTTGATGTTTGTGTTGTGCCGAGTGGCCAATACCGACGGCGACGTGCTCTGGAAGCCAGGCGGCGAACGCACCGACGGTCCCGAAAAGTAATCGGCACCAATAACGTTCGCTTGGTCAGTAGCTCCGACGCCGGGCCCGCGGCGACGGGCGCGCCTCCAGCCAGGACAGGAAGGCGGTCCGCGCGCCGCGGTCCAGCGCTATCTCGAAGCCGGCCCGACGCTCCTGGGTGACATCGCAGAGTTCGAGCACCACGATCTCGTCGGTCATGATGTCGAATTCATCGCCCCGGGGGGCGCGGCGCGCCACCACGTCCACACCGCGTCGACTGAGCCGACGATCCGGCCACAGCCGCAAGCTGGAAAGACGGTAGAAAGCCGCTTCACCGCCCCGATAGCGGACCACGCCATGACGCCAGCCATGGCCGCCCACGGCCGGAAGGTCGCGCATGATGGCGGCGGTACCGCCTTGCCGCAGCTTCCACAGCCGATAGCTCAGCGCGACAACCGCGCCTAGGAGAACGGCGACGAGCACGACCATATAGATCATGGGCGTGCTCATCGGTTCACGCCTTTTTAGTCGATCACACCCAGGGCACGCAGCCTGGCCCGTCCCCGTGCAGCCATCTTGGGGTCGCTGGACTGGGCTTCGTGCCGTGCGGACGCCTCGTCGATCTCTGAGGTGAAGTCGACGGCCTCAGCCAGGATGCTGACACCCTCTTCGGTCACCGACAGGAAGCCGCCGTGCACGGCGAGCCGCAGCTCGTCCTCTTCGACCCGGTCGACCCGCACCATGGCGTCGTCAACGAGCTCGGCAACCACCGGGATGTGCCCCGGAAGGATACCGATCTCACCGACGGTGGTCCGGGTGAAGATGAAGGTGGCCTTGCCGGACCACACCTTGCGATCGACCGCGACGATGTCGACATCTAGCTCTGCCATTACCCACCGCCTTTCGTCATCACCGGATTCCGGGTCACAGCTTGGCGCCCAGGCTCTCGGCCTTCTTGGCCAGGTCGTCGAGGCCACCGATCAGGAAGAACGCCTGCTCGGGCAGGTGGTCGAAGTCACCCTTGGTCAGCCGGTCGAAGGCCTCGATGGTCTCCTTCAGCGGCACCGTCGAGCCGGGCTGACCGGTGAACTGCTCGGCGGCCATCATGTTCTGGCTCAAGAACCGCTCGATACGCCGTGCCCGGCCGACCAGCTGCTTGTCCTCTTCGGACAGCTCGTCGATACCGAGGATGGCGATGATGTCCTGCAGGTCCTTGTAACGCTGCAGGACCCGGATGACCTCCTGGGCGACCCGGTAGTGGTCTTCACCGACGATGGCCGGGTCCAGAATGGTCGAGCTGGAGGCCAGCGGGTCCACCGCCGGGAAGATGCCCTTGGAGAACACCGCACGGGACAGCTCGGTGGTGGCATCCAAGTGCGCGAACGTCGTCGCCGGCGCCGGGTCGGTGTAGTCGTCGGCGGGCACGTAGACGGCCTGCATCGAGGTGATGGACCGACCACGGGTCGAGGTGATCCGCTCCTGCAGCTCACCCATCTCGTCGGCCAGCGTGGGCTGGTAACCCACGGCCGAAGGCATGCGGCCCAGCAGGGTCGAGACCTCGGAGCCGGCCTGGGTGAACCGGAAGATGTTGTCGATGAACAGCAGCACGTCCTGGCCCGCCTCGTCGCGGAACCACTCGGCCATGGTCAGGGCCGACAGCGCGACGCGCATACGAGTGCCCGGCGGCTCGTCCATCTGGCCGAACACCAAGGCGGTGTCCTTGAGCACGTTGGCGTCCTCGAGCTCGACCCACAGGTCGTTGCCCTCACGGGTGCGCTCGCCCACGCCGGCGAACACCGAGGTGCCACCGAAGTTACGGGCGATACGGTTGATCATCTCCTGGATGAGCACGGTCTTGCCCACGCCGGCGCCACCGAACAGGGCGATCTTGCCGCCACGCACGTAGGGGGTGAGCAGGTCGACGACCTTCAGGCCGGTCTCGAGCATCTCGGTGCGCGGTTCCAGCTCGTTGAAGGCCGGGGGCTTCCGGTGGATGCCCCAGTGCTCGAAGTCTTCGCCGTAGCCCGGCTTGTCGAGGCACTGCCCGAGGGCGTTGAACACGTGGCCCTTGACGTCGTGACCCACCGGCACCGAGATCGCGGCACCGGTGTCGGTGACCTCGGTGCCACGCACCAGGCCGTCCGTGGGCTGCATCGAAATGGTGCGGACTAGGTTGTCACCCAGGTGCTGGGCGACCTCCAGGGTCAACGTCTTGGCCAACTCCGAGAAGGAGATCTCCGCGTGCAGAGCGTTGAACAGCTCGGGCACCGCGCCCCGGGGGAACTCGACGTCGACGACGGGGCCGGTTACGCGCACCACGCGGCCGGCGGTTGTCTTGTCAGCGGTAACAGTCATTATCTTCTTCGCTTCCTAGTACTTACCGGGGGGCTTACCGAGAGGCGTCGGCGAGGGCATTCGCACCGCCGACGATTTCGCTGATTTCCTGGGTGATCTGAGCCTGGCGCTCGCGGTTGGCCTCAAGGGTCAACGCTTTGATCAAGTCGTCGGCGTTGTCGGTCGCCGACTTCATCGCGCGCTGGCGCGAAGCCAGCTCCGAGGCCGCCGAGTCGAGCAGCGCGGCATACACGCGGGTGGTCAGATACCGCGGCAGCAGCGAGTCGAACAGCGGGGTGGCGTCCGGCTCGAAGGAGTATAAGGTCCGGACGCCGGGATCTTCTGGTCCGACGTATTCCACCAGCATCGGGGCGATCCGACGCGCTTCGGCCGACTGCGACAGCATCGAGCGGAAGTCGGTCGACACGATGTGCAGTTCGTCGACGCCCAGGACACCGTCGGTGCCCGGGTGGTCGCCGTCGTCGTCGGCGCCGGCCAGGAATGCCTCAACCAGGGTCGAGGCGATCGTGGCCGCGTTCTCGTACGTCGGTTGCTCGGAGAATCCGGTCCAGGAGTCGGTGACCACCCAGTTCCGGAACGAGTAGTAGGCCAGCGCCTTGCGGCCGACGACGTAGAGCACCGGGTCCTTGCCCTCCGAGCGGAGCAGAGAGAACAGTTCCTCTGCCCGGCGGAAGACGTTGGCGTTGTAGCCGCCACACAGACCACGGTCGGACGACACCACCAGGACTCCCGCCCGCCTGGGCTCGCTGCGCTCGACCAGCAGCGGGTGGTCCAGGGCCGCCTCGGCGGCCAACGTGGTGAGCAGCCGGGTGATCTCGTCGGCGTACGGCCGAGCCGTTTCCAGCCGGTTCTGCGCCCGGCCGATACGCGAGGTGGCGATCAGCTCCTGGGCCTTGGTGATCTTCTTGATCGACCCGGCTGAGCGGATTCGCCCGCGTAGTTCGCGAAGTGTGGCTGCCATAGCGGCGTTACTTCTTCTTCACCGGCGCGGCCTTGCGGACCTGCACCGCTTCCTTGCCGAGCTTGTCCTCGTCGAGCGCTTCAACGTGCTCGTCGGGAACCACCGAGCTGCCGTCCGAGGCGGCGAAGCCCTTCTTGAACTGGTTGATCACGGCAACCAGCTTCTCGCTGGCCTCGTCGGAGAGCTTCTTGGACTCGCGGATCCCGGTGAGGAGGTCGTTCTCCGAGGCCCGGATGTGGTCCAGCAGCTCGGATTCGAAGCGGCCCACGTCCTCGACCGGCACCGAGTCCAGGTGGCCTTCGGTACCCAGGAAGATCGAGACCACCTGCTCCTCGACGGGCAGTGGTGCGTACTGCGGCTGCTTAAGCAGCTCGACCAGGCGTGCACCACGCTCCAGCTGCGCCTTCGAGGTGGCGTCCAGGTCGGAGGCGAACGCGGCGAAGGCCTCCAGCTCGCGGTACTGCGACAGGTCCAGACGCAGCGAGCCGGCCACCTCCTTCATCGCCTTGATCTGCGCGGCGCCACCGACCCGGGACACCGAGACACCGACGTTGATGGCCGGCCGAACACCCTGGTTGAACAGGTCGCTCTCCAGGAAGCACTGGCCGTCGGTGATCGAGATGACGTTGGTCGGGATGTAGGCCGAGATGTCGTTGGCCTTGGTCTCGATGATCGGCAGACCGGTCAGCGAACCGCCACCCAGCTCGTCGGAGAGCTTCGCGCAACGCTCCAGCAGACGCGAGTGCAGGTAGAACACGTCACCCGGGTATGCCTCGCGGCCCGGCGGGCGGCGCAGCAGCAGCGAGATGGCGCGGTAGGCCTCGGCCTGCTTGGTCAGGTCGTCGAACACGATCAGCACGTGCTTGCCCGAGTACATCCAGTGCTGGGCGATCGCCGAGCCGGTGTAGGGGGCCAGCCACTTGAAGCCGGCGGAGTCCGAGGCGGGCGCGGCGACGATCGTGGTGTAGTCCATGGCGCCGCCCTCTTCCAGCGCGCGACGCACGCTGGCGATGGTGGTGCCCTTCTGGCCGATCGCGACGTACACGCAGCGAACCTGCTGGTTCGGGTCGCCCGTCTCCCAGTTCTTGCGCTGGTTGAGGATGGTGTCCACACAGAGGGCGGTCTTGCCGGTCTTGCGGTCGCCGATGACCAGCTGACGCTGGCCGCGGCCGATCGGGGTCATGGCGTCGACGGCCTTGATACCGGTCTGCAGCGGCTCGCTGACGCTCTGACGCTGAACCACCGAGGGGGCCTGCATCTCCAGCGGACGACGGGTCTCGGCTTCGATCTCGCCGCGGGCGTCGATCGGCTGTCCCAACGGGTTGACGACCCGACCGAGGAAGCCGTCGCCGACCGGCACCGAGAGCACCTCACCGGTCCGCTTGACCTGCTGGCCCTCTTCGATGTTCTCGAAGTTGCCCAAGATGACCGCACCGACGTTGTGCTCGTCGAGGTTCAGGGCCACGCCCAACACCCCGCCGGGGAACTCGAGGAGCTCCTGGGTCATCACCGAAGGAAGGCCCTCGACGTGTGCGATGCCGTCGCCGGCGTCGATGACGGTGCCGACCTCCTCGCGCGCGGTGTCGGCGCTGAAGGAGGTCACGTACTCCTCGATCGCCCCCTGAATGTCGTCAGAGGAGATTGTCAACTCTGCCATGGCTTTTCGTCTTCCTGCCTTCGAATGGGTATTGGGCTCTGAGACCTGGTAGGTCCGGGTCGGTCTTGATCAGTCGGGCAATTGCGTCTTGGCTGCGGCGAGACGCGACGACAGCGTGCCGTCGATCACCTCGTCACCGACCGAGATCGTCAGCCCGCCCAGCAGTGCCGGGTCGACACCGACCTGCACGCGGACCGGGTGGCTGTAGATCCGGCTCAGCACCGTATTCAGCCGGGTGCGCTGGGTGTCGCTGAGCTCCGCGGCCGCTCCGACGTGTGCCACCAGCTCGCCACGACGTGCCACTGCGATCTGAGCAAGCTCGGTGATCGCCTGATGTGCGGACTGGCCACGCAGCAGCCGTACGGTCTGCTCGAGCAGCGCCACCGCGATCGGGTTGGCACCGCTGCCACTACCGATGACGTTGCGCAACAACCCGACCCGGCCAGCGGCCGGAGTCGCGGTGTCGCCGAGCAGGATGTCCAGCCGGGGCTGGGCGTCCAGCACGCGGGAGAACCGGAACAGCTGGTCCTCCACCTCGTCGACGGTGCCGGCACTCTCCGCCGACAGCAGCAGTGCCTGCCGGGCGACGTGCTCGACGGCGGTGACCAGGTCCGCGCCGTTGGACCAGCGGGCCGACGCCGCGTCGGTCACCAGCGTCAGGGCGGCGGCACCGACCTTGTCGGCGAACAGGCGCTGAACCAGACGCACCTTCGGTGCCGCGTCGTCGGTGGGCACGGTCAGGTGCCGCGTGACCACGCTCTCGCGTTCGAGCAGTTCGGCGACGGCGGTCAGGTCATCTGCCAGCGCGGCCAAGCCCTGCTGGTCCAGGCCACCGGCCACCTCGCCGAACTTGTCCAGCAAACCGGCCAGCGCCTGACGGCTGGCCGAACGCATCCGGACCAAGATCGGCGATTCGACCTCGACGGACTTCGGCGCCATGGCGTCGAGTTCGTCGAGGAACCGGTCCACCGTCGCGGACTGCCGCTGCGGGTCGGCGACGTGCGCGCGAACCAGGTCGCCCGCCCGCTGCACAGCTTCGGCGCCTAAGCCTGACCGCAGCTCACGGATGAGTTGCGCCCGCAGGAGACCGACCTGCTGTCCGCCGGTGGTCTTCACGCGCTCGGCTTCGGCACTGGCCTGGCTGCGCAGTTGCTCGGCGATCCGCTCGGCGTCCGAGCGGGCCTCCGCGGTGACCTGCTGCGCTTCGGTCGCGGCGTTGGCCAGTGCCGTGGAGTGCGCCTGACCGGCTTCGGTCAGACGAGCGGCGGCTGCTGCCGCCTCCTCCAGCTGCTTGCGCACCGACTCCTGCTGGTCGGCCATCAACTTGCGCACCGGTGGCACGACGAACTTGACCAGCAGCCACACGATGATGGCAAAGCCGACCAGCTGCCCGATGAAAATCGACATCTCTGTTGCTACCGCCCCGTACTCGCCGCGGAAAGTGCCTCGACGTCAACGCCGAGGATCCGGCTGGCCAAGGTGGCAGACAGTGTCTCCACCCGGGCCTGCAGCTGCTCACTCACCGCATCGCCTTCTTGCTTGAGCTTGTCGGTGGCGGCCTGCAATGTCGAGGCCACCTCCGCCTCGGCCGCCGACCGCTGCTCGTCGATCACCTTGCGGCCCTCGGCGCGAGCTTCGTCCCGTGCCGTGCTTGCCTCAAGGCGCGCCGCCGCCATCTGCTTCTCATAGTCGGCATCGGCGGCCGCGAACTGCTCGGCGGACTCCCGATTGTCGGCGAGAGTCTTGGTGACCATGTTCTCGCGCTCCCGCAGCACCTTCATGATCGGCGGCACCACGAAGGTACTGATCACGGCGAGCACGATCAGGAAGATCGCGAGCACGACGAAGAAGGTGCCGTCGGGAATGAGGAAGCTCTTCTTCGGGCCTTCCTCAGCCGCCTCGCTCAAGGCGAGGACAGCAACGCTCATGTCACCCATCTTGTGCGTTACTGCTGTGCGGCGATCGGGGTGGCGAAGACGAACAACGCCATGAAGGCCAGGTTGATGAAGTAGGCCGCTTCGACCAGACCAACCGTGATGAAGAACGGGGTGAACAGGCGACCCTGAGCTTCGGGCTGACGGGCGATACCGGCGATCAGCGCGTTACCGGCGATACCGTCACCGATACCGGCGCCGATGGCACCGCCGCCCATGATGAGACCGCCGCCGATGAGGGCACCAAGTCCGATCAGATTGGGATCTGCCATTTCATTCCTCCTTGCTAGCTGGTAGTGCTCTACCAGGTCTGATGTGGTCGTGCAGGTGGTACTAGTGGTGGTCTTCTTCGAGCTCCATGGCCTGACTGAAGTACAGGATGGTCAGCAGCGCGAAGATGAACGCCTGGATCAGGCCGACGAACAGGTCGAAGGTCTTCCAGATCGCGTTCGGCGCGACCATGAAGTAGGGCCCGAGCAACGCGATCAGGCTGACCAGGATGCCGCCGGCGAAGATGTTGCCGAACAGACGCAGCGACAGCGAGACCGGCTTGGCGACCTCTTCGACCAGGTTGATCGGCGCCAGGACGGCAACGTGGCCCTTGAGCAGCCGCAACGGGTGGCCGAGGAAGCCCCGGCGCCAGAATCCGGCCAGGTGGTAGCCGCAGAACACGAAGAGCGCCAGCGCCAGCACGAAGTTGATGTCGCCGGCGGCAGAGGTAATCAGCTCATGGATGCCGTGCTCGTCGGCGTACTGCACCGGCAGCACCGACAGCCAGTTACAGACCAGGATGAAGACGAAGATCGTCACCGCCAGCGGCAGAACGAACGGGGCGATCTTCATCCCGATGGCACCCTCGATCTGGTTGCGCATCTGGATGGTGATCGCCTCGAAGAACAGCTGCACGCCGCTGGGAACCCCGGTCGAGGTGACCTTGGCGCGCAGGAAGAGCGCCAGGGCGATCACGATCACCGCTGCGATCGCGGTGGAGGTGATGGTGTCGATGTTGACCTCGCCGACCAGCGGCCATACCGCGGTCTCGTGGTGGCCGACCTCGATGGCCCCCTCAGCCAGGATCGACTCAGTCATTTTTCGTCCCTTCAGCGCCGGACTCTGCCGCTTGCGCGCGGAGCTTTTTTACCACTGGCAGCATGGTGGTCAGCACCAGCACTACCTCGAACAGGGCCAATCCGAACAGTGCGCCGAGGCCCTCTGGACGGAACTGGTAGGCGATAGCCAAGCCGATCACGCTGATGACCAGCAAACGAGTCGCCGAATTCAGCGCCATCTTCTTCTTCAGCGGATGGTCGGAGGCGGTGATCTTCAGCGCCGACCGGCGAATCAGCAGTGCGTTGCCCAGGCCGAGCGCCAGACCCAGCCCGAAGAACACTCCGAAGAGCGGTCGGCCGAATTGGGCAGCCGCAGCGACAGCGGCAGCGGTCAGAGCGACACAGATCAGTGACAGCCGGATCGGCTGGAACACCACCGACGGCAACACCAACGGCGCATCCTGCGCTGGTGTCGTCACCGCCTCACCCCAATCTGAATCTGCCCTGCGTCGCGATCGTGCAGTCGCCCGCCGAGCGTATCGGATGCCCGAACGCACTGTGGAACCACCTACAACACCATCTTAGACGGTGCTACTACCGCGTGTCGTAGGGGTCGTCTTCCGAGGCGCCTCCCCGGCGTAGTAACGGGATGAGCGTAACGACAATCGCGATGAGCATGGCAGCCAACATCACCGCCCCGGTGTAGCGCGGGTCGAAGAAGATGGTGCTGGCGGCCCCGAATGCGACGATCGCCGTCCACAAGTAGATCAGCAGCACCACCCGGCGATCGGAGTGACCGATCTGCAGCAGCCGGTGGTGCAGGTGCATCTTGTCCGGGCTGAACGGGCTGAGCCCGGCGCGAGTACGACGGATGATCGCCAGCAGCACGTCCAGCGCCGGGACGCACATCACGGCCGCCACCAACAGGAACGGCGACAGCAGCGCGAAGACGTCCCGCGCGCCGTAGGCGGTCTGCGAGATCGGCCCGGCTGCGGTGGTGGACGCCGCGGCCAGCATCAGCCCGATCAGCATCGAGCCGGAGTCGCCCATGAAGATCTTCGCGGGGCTGAAATTGTGTGGCAGGAAACCCAAACAAGCCCCGGCCAAGACCACCGAGATCAACGCGGGCGGGTAGAACAGCACGTCACCACCGTGGTCCTGCAGCACGCCGACCGAGAACATGCAGATCGCCAGGGCGGTGATCAGCCCCAGGCCGGCAGCCAGCCCGTCGAGGCCGTCGACGAAGTTCATCGCGTTGACGATCGAGACCGTCAACGCCAGCGTCAGCAGGATCGACGACACCTGGTCGAGCACCACGGTGCCGACGCCGCCGATCGGGATGTAGAGCACGCTCCAGGCCACACCCATGGTGACGAGCACGCTGGCCGCGGTGATCTGGCCGGCGAACTTGGTCAGGGCGTCCAGGCCCCACTTGTCGTCGAGCAGACCGATTCCCATGATGACGCCGCCGGCCAGCACCACCGCCGGCATGCCGGTGGAGTAGACGAAGCCGCGGGTCAGGGCCGGCAGCTGCGAGGCCAGGAAGATGCCCGCCACGACGCCGACGTACATCGCCAGTCCGCCCATTCGCGGTGTGGGCTGCACGTGGACGTCGCGTTCGCGCGGGTAGGCGACCGCCCCGATCCGGGTGGCCATCCAGCGGACGGGCCCGGTGGTGAAGTAGGTGATGATGGCCGCGGTCAGGCCCACCAGAGCGAGTTCTCGCAGCGGCACGCCGGCGCCGCGGTCGGCCAAAGCCAGCAGGCTGGTCACGGTGTCCCCGTCAGCGAGTCCGGATCCAGCCCCAGCACGGCACCGATCTGTTCGGCGGAGACCGGGCCGGTCCGCACGATCCGCGGTGCGGGGCCGGTGAGATCCACGATCGTCGAGGCCGCACCCTGTTCGGCCGGCCCGGCGTCGAGGTAGACGTCGACGGACTCTCCCAGCTGACTTTGCGCTTCGCCGGCCTCGACGGCGGGCGATCCACCGGAGACGTTGGCGCTGGACACCGCCATCGGGCCCACCGCCTTGAGGACCTCCAGTGCCACCGGATGCAGCGGCATGCGCACCATGACCGTGCCGCGGGCTTCGCCGAGGTCCCACTGCAGCGACGGGGCCTGGGTGACGATCAGGCTGAGCGCACCGGGCCAGAAGGCGCGGATCAGTTCACGGGCGGTCTGCGGCACGATCAGGGCCAACCCGTCGATGGAGTTCCACGATCCCACCAGCACGCCCACCGGCATGTCGCGGCCGCGCCGTTTGGCCGCCAGCAGCGCGGTGACCCCGGCGGCGTTGAAGGCGTCGGCACCGATGCCATAGACCGTGTCGGTCGGCAGCACCACCAGGCGACCACCGCGCACCGCGTCGATCGCCGCCGCGATTCCGGCCACACGCTGGTCGGCATCGGAGCAGTCGAAAACCTCTGTCATGGTTGATCGTTCCTGATCGCCGTCACGAACCGGAGCCGCCCAGTCAGGTCGGGCCGGGAAACTACCTCGTCAAAAAAGCCGGTGCCGAACACAGTGTGGACGGTGGCCGTCGGCGTGGTGTCGTCATGTTCGACGGCGAACACTCCATCCGGCCGCAGCAGTCGCGCTGCGAGGTGGGCCAGCGGGGTGATCACCGACATACCGTCCGGGCCGCCGAACAGCGCGTGCTCCGGATCATGGTGGGCCACTTCGGGATCCAGCGCCGCACCGTCGGGGATGTAGGGCGGGTTGCTCACCATCAGGTCTACTTGACCGTCGAGCTCCGAGAGCAATCCCGGCGTGGTCACATCGGCGTGGATCAGCTCCACCGACGTTCCGGCGCAGTTGCGCTGTGCGTAGCCCAGCGCCGATTCCGAATCCTCGACCGCGACGACACGGGCGCCGGGAAAGCTGCGGGACAACGCGATCGCCAGCGCACCGGAACCGGTGCAGGCGTCGACGATCACCGGCTGCGGACCGAGCGGTTGAGCCGCAGCCCGTTTCAGCACCCAGTCGAGCAGGGCTTCGGTTTCCGGCCGCGGGATGAACACCCCCGGACCTACCTGCAACAGGACCGAGCCGAAGGCAGCGGTGCCGATCAGGTGCTGCAGCGGGATCCGAGAACTGCGTGCGGCAACCAATTCCCGGTAGCGGCTGAAGAACTCGTCGTCGGGTGGATCCAGCAGCGCCAGCCGGCCGCGGTCAGTGCCGGCCGCATGGGCGGCGAGCTCTTCCGCGTCATAGCGGGCGGAGTCAATCCCGGCATCAGCGAAAAGCGCTGCAGCGGAGTCGATCGCGTCCCGTATGCGGCTCACGCCGTCCCCTGTAACCGGGTTTCCTTATCGGCGGCTGCCAGCGCATCGAACATCGGATCGAGATCCCCGTCGAGGACCTGGTCGAGGTTGTGCGCCTTGTAGCCGATGCGGTGGTCGGTGATCCGGTTCTCCGGGAAGTTGTAGGTGCGGATGCGCTCGCTGCGGTCCACGGTGCGGATCTGGCTGGCCCGATCGGCCGAGGCATCCGCCTGGGCCTGCTCCTCGGCCACCGCCTGCAGCCGGGCCGCCAAAACCTGCAAAGCACGGGCCTTGTTCTGCAGCTGCGACCGCTCGTTCTGGCAGGTGACGACGATCCCGGTCGGCAGGTGGGTGATACGCACCGCGGAGTCGGTGGTGTTGACGCCCTGGCCGCCCTTGCCCGAGGACCGGTAGACGTCGATGCGCAGGTCCGACTCATCGATGGCGACCTCGCCGACCTCTTCGGGCTCGGGGTAGACCAGTACGCCGGCCGCCGAGGTGTGGACGCGGCCCTGCGACTCGGTCACCGGCACCCGTTGCACGCGGTGCACACCGCCTTCGAACTTCATCCGCGACCACACGCCGTCGGCGCTGTCGCCCTTGCTCGCGATGGTGAGGGTGGCGTCCTTGTAGCCGCCGAGGTCGGACGTGGTCTCGTCGAGGACCGTCACCTTCCAGCCCTGGCGTTCCGCGTAGCGGATGTACATCCGGGCCAGGTCGGCGGCGAACAACGCCGATTCCTCGCCGCCTTCGCCGGATTTGACCTCGAGCACGATGTCGTCGGCGTCGTGCGGGTCGCGGGGCGCCAGCATGTCGGTGAGCGCGGTGTCGAGTTCGGCGACGCGCGCCTCAAGCTCCGGTATCTCGGCGGCGAACGACGCGTCGTCGGCGGCCAGTTCCCGGGCGGCCTCGAGGTCGCCGCGAGCCGACTCGAGCTTGCGGTGGGTGACGATGATGGGCGCCAGTTGGGCGAAGCGCCGACCGGCTCGTCGCGCCTCGGCCGGATCGTTGTGCAGTTCGGGATCCGACAGCTGCGTTTCCAGGGCGGCATGCTCGGCCAGCAGGGCGTCGATCCCCTGAATGCTCTGGGTCATCTCACCTCCATCCCCGAACGCAAGCCGACGCCCGGATGACGTGCTGGCACGTTCCGGGCGTCGGTGAGGGAGCTACTTGTCGTCGGCTGCCGCTGCTGCGGCACCGGCGTTGCGCTTGCCGTAGCGCTTCTCGAAGCGCGCGACCCGGCCGCCGCTGTCCAGGATCTTCTGCTTGCCGGTGTAGAACGGGTGGCACTGCGAGCAGACCTCGACCACGATGTGGCCGCTCTCCTTGGTGCTGCGGGTCGTGAAGGTGTTGCCACAACCGCAGACCACGGTGGTCTCGCCGTAGGCGGGGTGAATGCCAGTTTTCATGATGTCCTCTTCGATCGTCGGCCGCCGGGTCGCCCGCCCTGCGGGGCGGACGTGAACCGGAACCTGAGGTGTTCGATTATGCCAGCTGCGCTGTCGGCTCCCAAAACGCCGGGAGGCTCCCCGCTATTCCTGCGGTCAGCGGGGTCTCGGTACCCCGCTGAGACTGCAGCGAGGGTTGTGATCGGGTGGCGATCACAGCCCTGACTGCAATTTCAGCAGGTGGACAGCCCGATCAGTCGTTGTCCATTCCCGGGGTGGTCTTGGACACCTGCACCAGGAACTCGTAGTTGTTCTTGGTCTTGCGCAGCTGACTCATCAACAGGTCGATGGCCTGATGCGAATCCAGGCCCGACAACAGTCGACGCAGCTTGTGCACAATCGCGAACTCGTCCGGCGAGAGCAGCAGCTCGTCCTTGCGGGTGCCGGACGGGTTGACGTCGACGGCCGGGAACACCCGGCGCTCGGCGATCTTGCGGTCCAGCTTGAGCTCGGCGTTACCGGTGCCCTTGAACTCCTCGAAGATCACCGTGTCACCGGTGGAGCCGGTCTCCACCATCGCGGTGGCGATGATGGTCAGCGAGCCACCGTCCTCGATGTTGCGGGCCGCGCCCAGGAACCGCTTGGGCGGGTACAGCGCGGTGGAGTCCACACCACCGGACAGGATGCGGCCCGACGCCGGGGAGGCGTTGTTGTAGGCGCGACCCAACCGGGTGATCGAGTCCAGCAGCACGACGACGTCCTTGCCCTGCTCGACCAGGCGCTTGGCCCGCTCGATAGCCAGCTCGGCGGCCTGGGTGTGGTCTGACGGCGGCCGGTCGAAGGTGGAGGCGATCACCTCACCCTTGACCGAGCGCTGCATGTCGGTGACTTCTTCGGGACGCTCGTCGACCAGCACCACCATCAGGTGGCACTCGGGGTTGTTGCGGGTGATCGCGTTGGCGATGTCCTGCATGATCGTGGTCTTACCGGCCTTGGGCGGAGACACGATCAGGGCGCGCTGCCCCTTGCCGATCGGCATGATCAGGTCGATGACGCGGGTGGTCAGCTTCTCCCCCGACGTCTCCAGCCGCAACCGCTGGTTGGGGTACAGCGGGGTCAGCTTGGAGAACTCGGGACGCTTGCGGGCGTCCTCGACAGGCCCGCCGTTGACCGAGTCGAGCCGCACCAGCGGGTTGAACTTCTGCCGCTGGTTGGGCTGGTCACCATCGCGGGGCACCCGCACGGCACCGGTCACCGCGTCGCCGCGGCGCAGCCCGTTCTTGCGGACCATGTTCATCGAGACGTAGACGTCGTTGGGTCCGGCCAGGTAGCCCGAGGTGCGCACGAACGCGTAGTTGTCGAGCACGTCGAGGATGCCGGCGACCGGCTGGACCACGTCGTCCTCGCGCAGTTCGGCTTCGCCGCCGGCAGCGCCGCCTTCGCCGCCACGCTCGCCACGACGGCGCCGGTCCCGGAAGCGCCGGCCGCGCCGGCCACCGCGTCCCTCGTCGTCGTCGCCACCGCCGCGGTTGGACTGGTCGCCGCCGTGGTCGTCGTTCTTGGACTGCGCGCCTTCATCGGCCTTGGCGTCGGTCTTGGCGCCCTCGCGCTCACGCCGACCACCGGACTGCTCGGCCTTGTCGTCGTTGCGGCCCTGCTTGCGCGACTCACCCTGGGCCTCGGCCTCGGCGGGCTTGTCCTGCTCTGCCGGCTTGTCGGCCTCGCCGCCATTGGCAGCGGGTGAGCCGGTCGCACGGCTGGCGCCACGGCGCTCGCGTCGCGGCGGTGCCGCGGGGGCATCCGCTTCGTTGGCCGGGGGCGTCTGTGCAGTGTTGGCCGCGCCGTTGGCCGACAGTTCGGTGGCGGGCTGGGACTTGGCCGCGTCCCCGCCGCCGTTGCCGCCGACCTCACGGATGGCGGCGATCAGTTCGCTCTTGCGCATCCCGGAGGAGCCCTTGACGCCCACGCGGTTGGCCAGCGCCCTCAGCTCGGGCAACACCATCGCCGACAGCGAGTCATCGGTGGGGGCGGCACCGCGGTCGGGCGCCGAAGCGGGAGCGGACTCGGTGGCGGCCGGCGCCGAGGCAGTCTCCGGGGCGGACGGCGCGGCGTCACTACCGCCGGCGGCTACGTCCTGGCTGTTCTCGGGAGTACTGGGAGCGTTCGGCAACGAATCCTGGTCGGTGCTGCCTTCAGCCGTGAAGAGGTCCGTTTCGGTCACGGATTTCCTTTCTTCCCTCGTCGGTTTTCTCACGCGAGGGGCTTGGTTGCATTCAGCGGACTCGCCGAGTGCGTGTCACCGTCGACTGTGTAACGGTGTAGCCCGTATCGACGGCGTCGTAACACAAACCGTCAGCTACGGGAAGAATTTGGTGGCATCCCGGTTGACATCACATTCTGAAAACAGGTGCTGATGCCGCGAATGCGGGACGGGACCGAGAATAGCCCGCTTCTGTGGTTGACGCAACAGATACCTGCTGCGCGCCTCACCCCGGTACCGCCACCCCGGAGTTCCACTTCACCGCGGCACCGACCGGCATCTCGGTGACGTTGAACACACGCGCCTCCGGCGACTCGAGCACCGCAGCGGGCAGCTGGGCCGCTGTCGTCAGCGCGATCACCGCAGGTCCAGCACCGGAAAGCACGGCCGCGATGCCATGCCGACGCAGCAACTGCAGGAATGCCGCCGACTCCGGCTGCGCGGCGCCGCGCTGCGGCTGGTGCAACACGTCCTCGGTGGCCGTCAGCAGCAGGTCGGGCCGCTCGGTCAGCGCCACCACCAGCAGCGCGGCCCGGCTGACATTGAACCGGGCATCGCGGTGGCTGACCTGCTCGGGCAGCAAAGCCCGGGTCTCGGCAGTCGACGAGCGCAGTTGCGGGATCGCCGGGAACAGACGGATGTCGGGGTGCAGCCGCAGCGGCGCCGCCGCATAGTCCACGTGGTCGTCGGCTGCTTCTGCTGTCCACGAAACCACTGCACCGCCCAGTACGGCTGCTGCAGCGTTGTCGGGGTGGCCTTCGAACTCCGAGGCCAGCTGGATCAGTTGTGTTTCGGACAGGCCGGGCCGATCGATTTGCGCGACAAGGCCATTGACTACGGCCAGCCCGCCGACCACCGCGGCCGCCGACGAGCCCAGGCCGCGCTGATGCGGGATCGCATTGCGGCAACGCACCACCATGCCGGGCGCCTCGACACCAACCTCACGCATGCCGCGCAGGATTCCTTGCACCACAAGGTGATCCGAGGTGAGTGGAACCTGACCGGCGCCCTCCCCCTCGACCTGCACCACCAGACCGGACTCGACCGTCTCGACGATCACCTCGTCGTAGAGGCCCAGCGCCAGGCCCAGGCTGTCGAAGCCGGGGCCCAGGTTGGCGCTCGACGCCGCTACCGCGACGCTGGCCGCCAACCCGGTCGGCAACAACTGAACCACTAGGCCAGCCCCAATTCGGCGACCACAGTGGCCGCGTCGACGGGAACCGCGGTCACCTCGGGCATGTCCTTCAGCGCGGTGTCGGGGTCTTTGAGCCCGTTGCCGGTCACCGTGCACACCACGGTCGAACCGCGCGGCACCCAGCCGTCCTCCACCGATTTGAGCAGCCCGGCGATGCTGGCCGCCGAGGCCGGTTCGACGAACACGCCCTCGGTCTGCGCCACCAGGTGATAGGCGGCCAGGATCTCGTCGTCGGTGGCGGCCAGGAACCGGCCACCCGAATCCACCTGCGCTTCGACGGCCTGCGTCCAGGAGGCCGGCGAGCCGATGCGGATCGCGGTGGCGATGGTCTCCGGGTTCTTGACCGGTTCACCGAGCACCAGCGGTGCGGCCCCGGCAGCCTGGGTGCCCAGCATCTTCGGCAGCTTCTCGGTCAGGCCGTCGGCGAAGTACTCGCGGTAGCCCTTCCAGTACGCGGTGATGTTGCCGGCGTTGCCGACCGGCAGCGAGTGGATGTCGGGCGCGGTGCCCAGTGCGTCGACGATCTCGAAGGCCGCGGTCTTCTGGCCTTCGATGCGTACCGGGTTCACCGAGTTCACCAGCGAGATGGTCGGGAAGTCGGTGGCCATCTTGCGGGCCAATTCCAGGCAGTCGTCGAAGTTGCCGTCGATCTGAATGATCTTGGCGCCGTGCATGACTGCCTGCGCGAGCTTGCCCATCGCGATCTTGCCCTGCGGGATCAGCACGGCACAGGTGATGCCGGCGCGGGCGGCGTAGGCGGCCGCCGATGCCGAGGTGTTGCCGGTCGAAGCGCACAGCACCGCCTTTTGGCCGCGCGCGACCGCATCGGTGACCGCCATCGTCATACCGCGGTCCTTGAACGATCCGGTGGGGTTGAGCCCCTCCACCTTCAGGTGCACCGTGCAGCCGGTCTGCTCGGAGATCCGCTTGGCGTGGATCAGCGGGGTGCCGCCCTCGTGCAGGGTGATGGCCGTCCAGTCGTCGCCGATGGGAAGCCGATCGCGGTAGGCGCCGATCAGGCCGGGCCAGGGGCGGTGGATCGGTGTCCGGGTGGAGCTCACTGGTCTGTTCCTTCCAGTCGTAGCACGCTGGCGATCCGCTGGACTGCGTCCAGGTCAGCCAGCGCCGCAACGGTTTTCGACAATGCTGCGTCGGCAGCTCGGTGGGTGACCACAACGATCCGAGCGCCGATCAGCTGGCCGTCGTCGTCGGCCACACCCTCCTGGCGCACCTCGGCGATGCTGACGCCGTGGGCGGCGAACTCGGCTGCCACCGTGGACAGCACACCCGGCTTGTCGGCGACATCCATGCTCACGTAGTAGCGGGTCTGCACGTCACCGATCGGTGCGATGGCCAGCTGGGCGTACTTGGATTCACGCGGCCCGCGGCCGCCCTGCACCCGGTTGCGGGCGGCCATCACCAGATCACCGGTGACCGCGGATGCGGTCGGCGCGCCACCGGCACCCTGGCCATAGAACATCAGCCGGCCGGCCGCCTCGGCTTCGACCACCACCGCGTTGAAGGCCCCGTTGACCGTGGCCAGCGGATGGGTCAACGGCACCAGCGCCGGGTAGACCCGGGCCGAAACCCGCTGTTGCCCATCGGCGGTGGTGATGCGCTCGCAGATCGCCAGCAGTTTGATCGTGCAGCCCAATGCCCGGGCCGTGGTGAAGTCCGCCGGACTGATGCTGGTGATGCCCTCGCGGTAGACGTCGTCGGCGGTCACCCGAGTGTGGAAGGCGATCGATGCCAGGATCGCGGCCTTGGCGGCGGCGTCGTAGCCCTCCACGTCGGCGGTCGGGTCGGCCTCGGCGTAGCCCAGCGCACTGGCGTCGGCCAGCGCGGAGTTGTAGTCGGCGCCGGTGGAGTCCATTTCGGACAGGATGTAGTTGGTGGTGCCGTTGACGATGCCGGCCACCCGCAAGACGGTGTCACCGGCCAGCGACTGAGTCAGCGGCCGGATCACCGGGATGGCGCCGGCGACACTGGCCTCGAAATAGAGGTCCACGCGCGCGTTCTCGGCGGCCTCGGCCAGCTCCCCGGTAGACCGCGACAGCAGGGCCTTGTTGGCCGTGACGACGGATTTGCCGTGCGCGATCGCCGACAGGATCGCCTTGCGGGCCGGCTCGACCGGGCCCATCAGTTCCACGACGATGTCGACGTCGCTGCGCGCCACCAGGCTGTCGATGTCGTCGGTGAGCAGCTCCTCGGGCACGCCGCGGTCGGCCGCCACCCGGCGAACTCCGACCCCGCGCAATACCAGCGGTGCGCCGATGCGGGCGGCCAGATCATCAGCGCTGGCCTCAAGAATGCGGACGACTTCGCTGCCGACATTGCCCAAGCCGAGGACTGCCACCCCTACGGGGCCCCCGGACACCTGTGAACCGGACACTTTTTACCCCACCTCCAGGCTGATCAGGTCTTCGACGGTCTCCCGGCGCAGCATAAGGCGGGCCTTCCCGTCACGTACCGCCACCACCGCCGGGCGGGTGAGCAGGTTGTACCTGCTCGACATCGAGTAACAGTAGGCGCCGGTAGCGGCCACTGCGATCAGGTCGCCGGGAACCATGCCTTCGGGCACCCAGGCGTCACGGACGATGATGTCGCCGCTCTCGCAGTGCTTGCCGACGATGCGCCCCAGCTCCGGCAACGCTCCTGCTTCTCCGAGGCCCGGTAGGCCGCGCGAGACCAGCCGCACGTCGTAGTGCGCGTCATACAGCGCCGGACGGATGTTGTCGCTCATGCCGCCGTCGACGCTGACGTAGCGGCGATGTCCGGTGGCGCTGACGGCGACGTCCTTGACGGTGCCGACCTCATAGAGCGTGATGGTGCCCGGCCCGGCGATGGCCCGACCGGGTTCGACGACCAGCTGCGGGGTGGGCAGGCCCACCGCGTCGGACTCGTCGCGCACGATCGCGGCGAGTTTGGCGGCCAGCTCGGCCATCGGCGGCGGGTCATCCTGCGGCTGATACGAGATGCCCAGTCCCCCGCCCAGGTCGATGACCGAGAGCTGCGCGGTCTTGTCGACACCGAATTCGGCGACCACGTCCCGCAGCAGCCCGATGACCCGGTGGGCGGCCAACTCGAAGCCGGCGACGTCGAAGATCTGCGAGCCGATGTGGCTGTGCAGGCCGATCAACCGCAGGTGCTCGGTGGCGAACACCTTTCTGATGGCGTCCATCGCCGCACCGCTGGCCAGCGACAGGCCGAACTTCTGGTCTTCGTGGGCGGTCGAGATGAACTCGTGGGTGTGGGCTTCCACACCGACGGTGACGCGGACCAGCACGTCCTGGATGGTCCCGGCAGCCTTGGCGACCGCTTCAAGGCGGTCGATCTCGATCAGTGAGTCGAGCACGATGTGGCCGACTCCGGCGTTGACCGCGGTCTCGAGTTCTTCGACGGATTTGTTGTTGCCGTGCAAGGTGATTCGCTGCGCGGGGAAGTTAGCGTGCAACGCGACGGCCAGCTCGCCTCCGGTGGCGACATCCAGGCACAGGCCCTCCTGGTCGATCCAGCGCGCGATCTCGCCGCACAGGAACGCCTTGGCGGCGTAGTGCACGTTGTCGCCCCCGCCGAACGCCTCGGCGATCTCGCGGCAACGGCCCCGGAAGTCGTCCTCGTCGATGACGAACAGCGGGGTGCCGAACTCGGCGGCCAGGTCGGTCACCTTCACCCCGGCGATCTGGGTGACGCCGTCTTCGCCGCGAACAGTGTTGCGCGGCCAGACGTTCGGCGCCAACTGCAGCAGCTGCTGCGGAGTCTGCGGCCGCGGTGGCAGACCGTCGTGCTGGATCTCTTCGGCGTGGCGGGGGCCCGCGGGGTGGACGTTCACATCCGCTCCGGTGCGCTCACGCCGAGGATGCCCAGCCCGTTGGCGATCACCTGGCGAGTGGCCTGACACAGCGCCAGCCGCGCCGCGTGCAGATCACCCGGATCCTCGTCGCCTTGGGGCAGCACTCGGCAGCTGTCGTAGAACCGGTGGTAATCGCCGGCCAGGTCTTCGAGGTAGCGGCAGACCCGGTGCGGTTCCCGCAGTGCGGCAGCGGTTTCCAGCACCCGCGGGAACTCCCCGAGGTTGCGGATCAGCGCGCCTTCCTTGTCGTGGCTGAGCAGCCCGAGGTTGGCGGTGTCGGGTGCCAGGCCCAGTTCGGCGGCGTTGCGGGCCAGCGCCGAGAGCCGCGCGTGCGCGTATTGCACGTAGTAGACCGGGTTTTCGTTGCTCGCCGAGGACCACAGCGCCAGGTCGATGTCGATGGGAGTGTCCACCGAGGAACGGGTCAGGCTGTAGCGGGCGGCGTCCACGCCGATGGCCTCGACCAGATCGTCGAGGGTGATGACGGTGCCGGCACGCTTGCTCATCTTGACCGGCTGGCCGTCACGGACCAGATTGACCATCTGGCCGATCAGCACCTCGACGGTGGCCGGGTCGTCCCCGAATGCGGCGGCGGCGGCCTTGAGCCGGGCGATGTAGCCGTGGTGGTCGGCGCCGAGCATGTAGATGCACAGGTTGAAGCCACGCTCGCGCTTGTCCAGGTAGTAGGCCAAGTCGCCGGCGATGTAGGCGGGCTTGCCGTCGCTCTTGATGACGACGCGGTCCTTGTCGTCGCCGTAGGCGCTGGTGCGCAGCCAGGTGGCGCCGTCTTTTTCGTAGATGTTGTCGTTGGCGCGCAGCCGCTCGATGGCCTGCTCGACGCGGCCGGAGGTGTGCATCGAGTCTTCGTGGGTGAAGACGTCGAAGTCGGTGCCGAACTCGTGCAGCGACTTCTTGATGTGGGTGAACATCAGGTCGACGCCGATCTCGCGGAATGTCTCTTGCGCGTCCGGACTGGTCAGGGCGTCGGGGGCCTTGACCTGGATTTGGGCCGCGATATCGGTGATGTAGGCGCCGGCGTAGCCGTCTTCGGGGGCGGGCTCGCCCTTGGCGGCGGCGATCAGCGAGTTGGCGAACCGGTCGATCTGGGCGCCGTGGTCGTTGAAGTAGTACTCGCGGGTGACCGCGGCACCCTGGGTGCTCAGCAGCCGGCCCAGCGCGTCGCCGACCGCGGCCCAGCGGGTGCCACCGATGTGGATGGGGCCGGTGGGGTTGGCCGAGACGAACTCCAGGTTGACGTTGAGACCGTCGAACTCGCGGGAGTGGCCGTAGTTCTCTGCGGCGGCGATGACGTTGGCGACCACGGCACCCTGCGCGGAAGCCTCGATACGCAGGTTCACAAAGCCCGGCCCGGCGATCTCGGCCGCGGCGATCCCGTCGGCCTGCGCCAGTGCTTCGGCCAGCCACTCGGCCAGCTCACGCGGGTTGACACCCACCTTCTTGCCCAGCTGCAGCGCCAGGTTGGTGGCGTAATCACCGTGTTCGGGGTTGCGCGGCCGCTCGACTGTCACCGTCGCGGGCAGCGCGGCGGTGTCCAGGTCGTGCTCGGCCAGCACCGCTGCGGCGGTGTTCTTGAGCAATTCGGCCAGATCGGCGGGGGTCACGAGGCCCCATCCTATGGTCTGACGTGGTCAGGCCCCGAATCCGTCCGGTTCTTAAGTCCGGCCATTGATGCGCTAGTCTGTCAAAGCCCACATGGCGCCGCATCACGCGAGCGCCCCCGTAGCTCAGGGGATAGAGCGTCTGCCTCCGGAGCAGAAGGCCGCAGGTTCGAATCCTGCCGGGGGCACCCATCTACCAGGCCTGTATCGGGTTCGACGCTTCCGGTTCCCAGTGAATTTCGCAAACCGCGGTTCACTTATACGCTCTGCCCATGACCACTCCCGTGTTGCGGGTCTCCCCGGTCAGCCTTCGCGCGCTGGCGCAGCGCTGTTCAGTGCTGTCTGGTCATGTCACACCGGCTTTGCCGACAACGGCGGTGCCTCGGTGGCAGTCCAGCGGCGCTGCCTCCAACACTGTCAACACCGGCGCCAGCGCAGCGGCTGCCGCGATGCGCACACGGATGACCGCCGACTCGACAAAGCTCGCCGCCGCGGCCGACGAGTATGTGGCGATGGACAACGAGGGTGCCGCCGCCCTGGCAGCGGTCCCCCAGCGTGATGCTGGCCTCCCGCCCTTGGCCCCGCTCTCCGGCACCGACGGCGGCGCGGGTGCGGCCGGGATGGGCGAGTAACCCGCGATGACCTATCCGACGTTGACCGAGATCGAGGACGCCGATTGGGATTTCCTGACCATCAACGCAACCGCCTGGGCCTCCCTCGCCGACACCTGGGAAGCCTCGTTCACCGAGGTCCGCGAGGCCTCAAAGACCCCTGGCGGGACCCCCTGGACCGGCGCCGGAGCTGAGGCCTTTCAACACCGCACCGCCGCCGATGTGGTCACCGTCCACGGCCCCGCAGACATGCTGCGCCGCGCCGCCGATATTGCCGCCCGCGCCGCACAGGCCCAACAAGGCAACAAGGCTGCTGTACTCGAAGCCATCGGCCTCGCCGAACGCGACGAATACCGAGTCGGCGACGACTACTCCGTCACCGACACCTGGGCCTACTACACTTCAGCGGCCGAGCAGGAGGCACGCGAGTTCGCGGCTGAGCGGCATCGGGCGTTCATCAGATCTCGGGCCGACAATCTGGTCCATCACGAGCAGGAGATAGGCCGCCAACTCAGCACCGCCACCGCAGGACTGCGCGCCTTCAGCTTCGGCGAAGACGGCGCTGACGGCGGGGCAGGCGGCAACGGGCGTCCGCATGTTCCGGCGCCAGTCGACGCCGACCCGTCCGATGCAGCGCGGCGGCGTGATCAGGCGATTGCCGAGGATCCCGCTGCCGACCCCACGGCACGCCGGCTGGCTCAGGAACGTCTCGATGATTTCCGGAATTCGGAGTTCATCGGCCCGCTACCAGCCGATCCAGTTCTGGGCGGCGACGCGCGCACCCGCGCCCAAGCCAGACGGCAGCTTCAGGCTTTCCTGGAATCTGGTCAGGCCTATCCAGACCGACCACCGCTGACACCCGATGAAGCAACCCGAATGCTTGATAGGTGCGAATCCCAGGCTCGGGAATTGGTGCTTGGCAGCTTCGCCAATCAGCTGAAGTCGGCGGGGGTCTCGCCGGCCGGTGTCCGGCAAGCGCTCGATGAGGTGCACAGCGGCAAGTCGCCCCGGCAGCTGCTCCACGACGCGGGCTCTGGCATATCGAGCGGGGTCGGCGGTCTGGGCAGCGGCCTGGGTTCGCAGGCAAACGCCCTCCCCCAGGGCAAGCATTGGGGCGAAGCTCAAGTGTGGTCGAAGGCGGATGTCGATGCCCTCAAGACGCTGGGTAAACGGCTGTCCGTGGCCGGAATTGGCCTGGACGCGGCCGCGACCATCGATAACATCGTCCTCGGTTCCGAAACAGGTGAGGAGCTCGCCAAGTTCGGTGGACGCAGCCTCGGCTCATGGGGCGGAGGATTCATCGCCGGGGCGGCATGGGGTTCATGGGTGGGGCCAGAGGGCACTGTAATTGTCGGCCTTCTCGGCGCTGCGGCAGGCGGGTTGGGAGGGGAAAAGCTAGTGGAGTGGGCTATCGGCAAATGACGGTAAGCAATCTGTCTTTTGGGGTCATCATCCTGTGCCTTGTCGGGGGATTCACACTCTCGTTCCTCAAGATCAGCACCAGCGCCCAGCGGCGCATCTACTGGACCCTCGCTTGCACAGCGGGCGTCTCTGGCATCTTCCTGAAATATCCCAGCTGGGACGACGCAGTAGCGCTAGGACTATTTCCCCTCGTGACGATGGCGTTTATAGCCTACGTAGCCACTCCCTACATCAAGATCCGCGGAAGAATCTATGCGCTGACGATCACAGACCCCGATCCCGAAGATGCTCCTGCAACAACCGATTCCACGCGGCAGGAGATCGACCTCCATCCCGACTCCTACAGCGGGCTCCTCACCGCCACAACCATGTGGTGGCTCTTCTTGATTCCGTCGGTAATCGCCACGGGGCACGTCTACTTGATCATTATCGGCAAGGGGGAATCATGGGCCGCGATCATGAGCGTCACCTTTCTTGCCCTCCTGATTGCCGGAACCGCATACGGCGACGCCAGCTGGCGCTACCCGATAGCACGCGGACAATACGTGCAGTTCGTCGTCAACACAGTCATCACCGCCGGTGTTTTTTACTTCTTATACGTGGCCGCCTACTACGCCGGCCGACGCCACCCCATCCGACGCGAACAGTCGATGGAATATCGGGTACACCCGCGCCACAGGGACCTGGACAGCTGATACCGCTGCATTGGCAGCCGCTCTGCTCCAGCGAGGAGCGAAAAACCCCGCGGTGGTTCCGCTCGATCGGGGTGAGCTTGCCGAGCGCGCGTCGGCCCGGCAGCGTTGGTGGTGGGTCCCCTCGACTTGCTTCACCGACGACAGTCAGCCCAACAGCGCAGGCAGGGGAACGTGCATCAAGCAGCACGCCGCACGCAGCAATTCAGCTTCCGATGCTGTCACGATGCCGTCGTGCAGCACCGATTCCACCATCGCTTCGACGAGTGCCTGCTTCGCCCTCGGATCCAAGGCGTCGAGGGCGGCCCAGCCTTCGTCGAGGGTCTGTTGCCAGCTCAACCGGCGCGGGTTCTCGAGCCTGGCGGTATCACCGTAAAGTCGTTGCAGCGCAATGTCCAAAGTCTGTGTCGCCACGTTTTGGTCGGCGCCTCCGGCGACCGCGAGAGTCGCCAGCAGGGTCGTCACCACCGGGCGCACACCGGTGAGCGAATCGCTGCCCACCTTGCTTCTGCGAGCCGGGTCGTTGGTGTCGAGTAGGTAAACCCAGACCAGGCGGGTCAGGCAGTATTCGAACATCGTCACCTTCTCGTCGGCGACGGCGAGCGCATTGAGCACCGCGATGAGCGCGTCCTGTTCGGCACGAGAGTGGGTGGCGATCTGCGGCAAGGCCAGCGCGACGACCGGGAGCCGAAGTTCGCGCGGCAGCGCGCGCATCCGGTCGGCGAGCGCGGCGGCTTCCCGTGCCTGCGTCGGCCCCAGAAGCTCGGTCACCGAGGCAAGCTGGCGGGCGTGCAGACCCCCGCTCGACGGTGCCAGGAGCAACGCGATGACGGCCGCGGGGGCCGTGGTGGGCTGGCTGGCCAGCGCGCGGACATCGTCAGGAATCCGCGCATGCAGAGCCGCGCCGTACTTCAGGTCGGCCGGAGTGAAGGTGCCTGCGCGAGCCACGACTTGCTCGGGGCTGGTGCGCCAGCCGGCATCGGAGACTTGCTCTGGTGCGGGGGTCTGACGGCCGAGCGCCGTTGCGGCGGGGGCGAAACCTGCGGCGACGTCCTCGGCCAGGCCGTCGGGTGCCTGATTGGCGTACCGCTGCTGCAGTTCGGCGATTTCGCCGGGGTCGAAGGTGGGGTTGAGCGCCCTGATCCGGTCCGTGAGGGGCGGATGCGTCGCGAACAACGACGCGAATGACCGTCGCGCGCCCTCTCCGAACAGCATGTGGCTGACCTCGGCGGCATTGCGGGAGTCGCGCAGCCGCGAACCGGTCGGTATGCCGCCGATCTTCTTCAGCGCGCCTTCGAGGCCGTCGGTCTGGCGCGTGAACTGCACCGCCGACGCGTCGGCCAGCCACTCCCGTTGCCGTGCTACCGCGGCCTTGATCACGTTGGCGAAGAACACGCCGACGTAGCCGAGCACCATCATCGCGAACGCGAACGCAAGGAGGGGAAGCGCGCGTTTGCCGTCGCTCCCGCGGCCGCCGACCTGCAGCATGCGCAGGCCGATCATTCCGATCAGCAAGATTCCGCTGAGCAGTCCGATGAGTCGAATGTTCAGCCGCATATCACCGTTGAGGATGTGGCTGAACTCGTGAGCGATGACACCCTGTAATTCATCACGGTTGAGTTGTGCCAGGGCGCCGCCTGTCACCGCGATCGCAGCATCGGCCGGTGTGAAACCTGCGGCGAAAGCGTTGATTCCGGGTTCACCCGGCATGACGAACAGACGTGGCGCAGGCACGCCGGACGCCAGCGACATCTCCTCGACGATGTTGACGTACCTACGCAACTGCGGGTCGGTCGTCGTCGGGTCCACGGGCACCGCGCCGACGGCCGCGGCGACAGCAGCGCCCCCCTTGCGCAGCGAAATTGTCTTGAACAACGTTCCCCCTGCGATGATCACGAGCGTGATCGCGGTGACGACGATGACGATCGCCAGAATCGATGATGAATCGATTCCGCCGTAATCCTTTGAGAGATAGAGCATCGCAATCACCGCGGCGGCATCGATCGCCGCGACCAACGCCATCACCGCGGCCCCGAAGAGCAGCACCAGCTTCAGCGTGGTTCCCTTGGCGGCCCGCTGATGCTCGAAGAAGTTCATGGCCGCCGGTCGGTCAAAACTGAACCTTCGGCGCGTCCCGCATCTCCGGGTGCTCCGGCGGGATCTCGAGCAGGGCGGCCGGCGCAAAGTTGAACATGCCGGCATAGACATTGCCGGGGAACGTCTCGCGCCGGTTGTTGTAGTTCATCACCGCGTCGTTGTAGGCCTGGCGGGCGAACGCGACCTTGTTTTCGGTGGAGGTCAGTTCCTCCGACAGTTGCATCATGTTCTGGTTCGCCTTGAGGTCGGGATACTGCTCGACCACCAGGTTGAGCCGGCTCAGCGCGCCGTCGAGCGCCTGCTGCCCCTGCGCCAACTGCTGCATCGCCGCCGGGTCACCGGGATTGGCCTGGGCGGCGGCAAGGCCGTTCATCGCGGCGCCACGCGCATTGACGACCGCCTCCAGGGTCTGGCGCTCATGCGCCATGTACGCCTTGGCGGTTTCGATCAGGTTGGGAATGAGGTCGAAGCGACGCCGCAACTGAACGTCGATCTGGGCGAAGGCGTTCTTGTACGCGTTGCGCGCCCGAACCAGGCCGTTGTAGCCCGCGATCACGAGCACCGTGAGGAGCAGGAATATGGCTACGACGACGATGATTCCTGTGGTGAGCCCCATGAGGCATACCTCCAAAGAGTCGGCCTTGCCGCGGTTTGCGCGGTTTTCGGCGAAGCGTAACCGCTGAAAAGGCCAGCGCAGGTCCGTTCGGAGGCTTCAGCCGTTTCGCCCGCCGCTACGGGCTTCCACTGAGTACGGCGGCCACCAGCGGTCAACCCCTCCGGATGCGGCCCTTGCGCCGCGGCTACGGAGTGCCGCCGGCACCGCCTGGACTGCCGCCGACGCCCTTGCCGACCATCTCGGCCTTCCCCGCAATCACAGCGCCCCCGTCGGGCACCTCGACAAACCCGCTGAACCTGATAAAAAGCTATGGGTCCGTCGGCGCGGCGCGCATCAAGGAAATCCCTTGCAATTCCGGGCGGATGCCCTGTGTTCTCTGGGCATCAGCTGCCAAAGAGGTGCACGTTCCTTTCGCGCACAGCGCAAATCGCCCCGGGATGCGCCGTTCGAAACTAAGGTCGGCTAAGTGACAATTCGCCTTGGCTTCCAGATTCCCGACTTCTCCTACGGCACCGACGTTTCGGAGCTGTTCCCCACCGTCATCGCACAGGCCCGCGAGGCCGAGGCCGCCGGGTTCGACGCGGTCTTCGTGATGGACCACTTCTATCAACTGCCCATGCTGGGCTCCCCCGATCAGCCGATGCTCGAGGCCTATACCGCTCTGGGCGCGCTGGCGACCGCGACGCAGCAGGTGCAGCTGGGCACGCTGGTCACCGGCAACACCTACCGCAACCCGGCGCTGCTGGCCAAGATCATCACCACGCTCGATGTGGTCAGTGCCGGCCGCGCCATCCTGGGCATCGGCACTGGCTGGTTCGAGCTCGAACACGACCAGCTGGGCTTCGAATTCGGTACCTTCACCGACCGCTTCAACCGGCTCGACGAGGCGCTGCAGATCATCCTGCCGATGATCAAGGGCGAGCGACCCACATTCGAAGGTAAGTGGTACCGCACCCAAGAGGCGATGGCCGAACCCCGCTTCCGCGACCACATTCCGCTGCTGATCGGCGGCAGCGGCGAGAAGAAGACAATCCCGTTGGCCGCGCGTCACTTCGACCACCTCAACCTCATCACCGGGTTCGACGAGGTCCGCGCGAAGATGGACGCGGTGCGGCGCAGCTGCGACGAGGTGGGTCGCGACCCGGCGACTCTGGAGACCACCATGCTGCTCACCGCCCTGGCCGGCGAGGGCGTGACCACCGATCAGATTCCCGCCGCAATGAGTCAGCGGATGGTGGCCGGCAGCCCCGAATCGATCGCCGAGCAGATCAAGACCAAGGTGCTCGATGCGGGTGTCGGTGGGGTCACCATGAACATCCCCGGCTACACCCCCGGGGTGATCACCAAGGTGGGTGCGGCGTTGCGTGCGGTGCTCGACGCCTGACGATAGGTGAGGTCAACCATCAAAGTTGACTCCACTTAGTTCACTAAGTGAACTTAAGCACCGGAGCCGATCCACGTGTTGATGCACTAGCATCAGATGTATGCGCACCACATTGTCGATCGATGATGACGTGCTGTTGGCGGTCAAGGAGCGGGCACACCGCGAGCGGCGCCCAGTGGGCGAAGTGCTCTCCGAGTTGGCCCGGCAGGCGCTGACCAGGCAAGACACCTCGATGCAGGAGTCCGAGTCGTTCCACGGCTTCGCTCCGCTACCGCACCGCGGCACCGCGGTTTCCAATGCCCTCATCGACCGACTTCGCGACGAAGAGGGCGTCTGAATCAGATGCGGTCATTGCTGGACGTCAATGTGCTGTTGGCGCTGCTCGACCGCGATCACGTCGACCACGAACGGGCACGGTCGTGGCTGGACACCGAGATCGGCCACGGCTGGGCATCGTGCGCGATCACCCAGAACGGCTTCGTGCGCATCATCAGCCAGCCCCGATATCCGAATCCGGTCACGCCCAACTACGCCATCGGCATGTTGGTTCAGGCCACGGGGACCCGCTACCACCAGTTCTGGACCTGCGCGGTGAGCCTTCTCGATGCCGGCGTTGTCGATCCCGCCCGGGTGCACAGCTCCAAACAGGTCACCGACGCGTACTTGCTGGCACTGGCCGTCGCCAACGACGGCAGATTCGTCACGTTCGATCAATCGATCGCTCTGACAACGGTTTCCGGTGCCGAAGATCGACACCTGACGATCCTTTGAGCCGCTACCCCAGCACCGTGTGCATCAGCATCACGTCGTAGGCGTTCCACAGCGACAGCGTGAAGTACACGTCCTTGCCGGTCGACCACGGGTGCACGTAGGGCGCGTAGATGCCGCCGGGGATCTGGCCGGTGGGGATCAGCGTCTGCTCGGCGCTCCACGGCCCCTGCGGGGTGGGCGCGGTGCGGGCCACCACGTCATTGCCGCCGTTGCCGTACAGCGCCAGGTACTGGCGCAGGTAGGTGTTGTACTGCACCGACATCTCGCCCACCGGGCCGGGGATCACCGGCGTGGCCGCAGCCGGGTTGGCCAGCACCCAGGATCCGCTGTCGCCATTCCAGTACTGGTACTTGGTCAGGTCGGGAATGGCGCGCTCGGGCACCCGCGACAAATACGCCGAGCCGCCACGACCGGACGGCGTTCCGTAGGAGTACAGGTAGCCGTCGTTGCCCCGCAGGAATGCGCCCATCTGGAATTTCTCGTTACCGGGGACGAAACGCGCCCGCGGAACGTTCTCCGGCGACGTCGAGCGCACGGTGCCGGGATAGACGCCCCACGTTTCGCCGTTGTCGTTGGAAACCGCGATCGCCGAATAGTTGGTGGACCACTCGCCGTCGCGGCCCCACTGCTTGATGGACATGAAGTTCATGTACTGGTTGCCGGCGATCCCGATCGCGGCGGTGGGGATCATGCCCTCCTGCTGCGGCGCCAGTTGCACCGCGGGCAGTATCTGCTTGGAGAAATTCTCCTGCCGCAGTGGCGATCCCGAGTACTTGTTGCCCACTGCTCCGGGGCCGATGGTGATGCCGTCGGCGAGATTGTTGTCATTGCTGCGGAACAGCACGTTCTGTCGCCACTGCTTGCCCTGGATACGGCAGTAGCCGAAGGTGTCGCCGAACGCGTAGAGGATCTGGCGGTTGGCGGGATCGCCGTTGTCCCAGGGAATTCCGAGGTCGGTGCCGGAGATGCCGAAGCGTTGCAGGGTCTGGTTGGGGCTGTTGGGCCCGGTCATCCACTCCACCAGCGACGTCTGGGCTCCGGCAATAGCGCCACCGGGATCGGCCGTCGACAACCCCGGATCTGCTCCGGGCACCGGGACGGGCTGGACGGGTTGGGCGACGTCCGGCACGGCTTGGCCACCGGGATTGGGCTGCGGGGGTACCACCGCGGCCTGCTGCCGAATGGTGCCGTTGGGGTTGATCAGCGCGGCGATCAGCGGGCCCAGTTTGGGCAACGGCGCTTGATCATTGGTACCGCGGGGACGGCGCCCGGTGGGCAGCTGACCGGCTCCGGTGGTCGGCGAGCCCGGTGGCGGATCGATATTGGCTTCGGGGGCGTTGCAGGTGGCCGCGCTCGCCGGCGCGAACTCGCTGGCGGCGACCATCCCCAGGACGACGACTGGCACCATTGCCGCCGAGACGATTCGACGTGTCGCCGACATGTCACACCTTTCCCAGGACCCGCTCCCGGGCCTCGCACCACTGTGACGATAGTGATTTCTAGGACTGGTGTGGCTGCCGGAGGACGATAGAGACGCTTCCGTGACGGTGTCGCAACCAGCGGATCGCCCGCTCAGCCGGCCCGGTTGACCTCGGCGACCACATCGGCCACGCAGCGCAGTTGGCCCAGGTCAGAGCTGGTCGGGATCAGATGCACCTCATCGGTGCCCACCGCCGCAAAGCGTTGCAGCACCTGCGCCAGCTCGTCCTCGCTGCCGGCCCAGCCGGTGCTCGGGGCCATCGCCTCGACATACTCGGCGGGAATCCAGTTCATGTAGCGCAGCAGGTGCCGACGCACCTGATCGCGGGCCTCGTCACGGTCCCCCAGCGCGAACCAGAACGACGTCGCCAGATGTGGCTTGGCCCGGCCCGCCTGCTGCCAGGCGTCGCGGGCGACGTCGAACAGGTCGTTCTGCTTGGCGACATCCAGGTCCATGGTGATGCCGGCCAGTCCTTCGGCCCAGGTCGCCGCGCTACGCAACGTCTTGGGGCCGATGGTGCCGACCAGCAGTGGCGGCCCGCCGGGTTGGGTGGGCGCCGGTCCGACCGGCAGCACCGACTCGGTGAGCTTCTCGCCGGCCCAGACGCGCCGCATGATCGCCACCGCGGCAGCCAACTCGCCCATCTTCTGCCTCGCCGGATCGGCGCCGACCGCCCGGTAGTCCTCGTCCCGGCCGCCGATGCCGAGCCCGACGGTAAGCCGGCCGCCGCTGAGCAGGTCGGCGGTGGCCAGCGCTTTGGCGAGCATGACCGGGTCATGCAGTTGCGGGACGATCACCGTGGTCACCAGCCGCACCCGCTCGGTCCAGGCCGACAGCGCACCCAGCAGGGTCAGGCTGTCGGGGTTGGTGAAAGCGATCCGCTCGCCCCAGCACAACGACGCGAACGGCCCGTCGTCGATCGCTCGCGCCCAGTCCCGCAACAGCGTTGCGTCGAGGTCCGGTTCCATCACGGGCATGGTCATTCCCACCTGCATGACCGCGATTGTGGCATGGGCGGCCTACACGGCCGACACTTGAGCAATGGGCATTTCGTTCAACCACACCATCGTGGCCGCGCACGACAAGCAGGCATCGGCAGCGTTTCTGGCCGAGCTGTTCGGACTGCCGGCACCGCAGCCGTTCGGCCACTTCCAGGTCGTCGCACTCGATCACCAGGCCAGCCTCGATTACGCCGACGTGCCCGACGGCGAGGAGATCCGGCCGCAGCACTACGCGTTCTTAGTCTCCGAGTCCGACTTCGACGCGATCTACGCCAAGATCTGCGAGCGCGGGCTGGAGCACTGGGCCGATCCGCGCGGTGAACGCCCGGGCGAGATCAACCACAACGACGGCGGACGCGGGGTGTATTTCCGCGATCCCGGCGGCCACTACCTGGAGATCCTGACCCGGCAGTACGGCTCGGGCTAGCGAGGCTCGACGCAGGAGAGCCGACGCTGGACCGCCGAATCAGCCCGGCGGTTAGCGAGGCTCGACGCAGGAGAGCCGACGCTGGACCGCCGAATCAACTGGGCGAATGGCCACGCTGGCGCTCCTGGGTGCGGTAATCGGTGGCGAGTCCGGCGACATGCGCCGGCAACTCACCGCCCGCCACGTCGGCCAGGCTGGTCTGCTCGAGCACCGAGCGCATGCTGGCCCGCAACGCCCGCCACACGTCGGTCAGCGCGGCGGTCGGCCCGGCGTAGGGCAGATCGCCCAGACCGATGTCGCGCACACTGGCCAGCGGGCCGTCGATGCAGCGCAACACGTCGGCGACGCTGATCGCGGTGGCCGCCCGGGCCAGTTCGTAGCCGCCGTCGCGGCCGCGCTGGCTGCGCACCAGCCGGTCGGTGCGCAGATCCGACAAGATGTCGACCAAAAACTGCGCCGGAATACCCTGCGCGGCCGCTATTTCGTCGGTCTTGACCAGGGCGCCGGGCTCGGCGGTGGCCAGTTGGACCATCGCTCGCACCGCGTACTCCGCCTTGGCCGACATGCGCATTGCGAGCATTCTTCCATCTGGCGGCTCAACTGATCGCTGCGAGCACCTCTTGGGCGTATTCGGGGCGGCACACCACCAGATCGGGAAGCAGCGGGTCCGCCCGGTTGTAGACCAGCGGTGAACCGTCGAGGCGTGAGGTGTGCAGGCCCGCGGCCCGGGCCACCGCCACCGGGGCCGCCGAGTCCCACTCGTACTGTCCGCCGGCGTGCACGTAGACATCGGTGGTGCCCGTCACGACGGAGGCCACCTTCACCCCCGCCGAGCCCATCGGTATCAGCACGCCGTCGAGTCGCTCGCGAACCGCTTCGGCGATCGCGGGCGGACGGCTGCGCGACACCGCGATGCGCGGCGCGCCGGCGTACGCGGGCGGAGCGGCCACCGTCGGGGTGGCCAGCGTGCTGCCCCGCGCGGGCAGGGCCACCGCCCCGGCGGACAACTCGCCGGACTGCCACAGCGCCACGTGCACGGCCCAGTCGTCCCGGCCGAGTTCGCTGAACTCGCGGGTGCCGTCCAGCGGGTCGACGATCCACACCCGTTCAGCGCTGAGCCGGACCGGATTGTCGGCGCCCTCCTCGGACAGCACCGCGTCGTCGGGCCGCTCGCCGGCCAGCGCGGCCATCAGGAAGTCGTGCGAGCGCTGGTCGCCGGCCGCCTTCCGTTCCGCCTCAGTCGCATCGGCCAGCTCCTCGCGGACCCGCAACAGCAGCCGGCCCGCCTCGGCGGCCAGGTGCGCAGCCAGCTGGTGATCGTTCACTTGCGGGAGTCGATCGCCGCGATCACCTGGCGGGCCTGCTCGTCGACGCTGTTCTTCGAGCTCAGCCGCACGTCGGGATTCCGCGGCCGCTGATAGGGGCTGTCGATACCGGTGAAGTGCGTGATCAGCCCGGCGCGCGCTTTCGCGTAGAGCCCCTTGGGGTCACGCTGCTCGCACTCCTCCAGCGAGGTGTCGCAGAACACCTCGACGAAGTCGAACCCGGCGTCGGTGTGCACCTGGCGGGCCAGCTGGCGGTGCTCGATCAGCGGGCTGATCGCCGGCACCAGCACGATCTGGCCGGAGTCGGCCAGCAAGGTGGCCACGTGTGCCAGCCGGCGCAGGTTCTCGGCACGGTCGGCCATCGAGAAGCCCAGGTCGGCATTGAGGCCGTGCCGCAGGTTGTCGCCGTCGAGAACGTAAGCCGGCGTTCCCCTTTCGAGCAACAGCTGTTCGACGCGCATCGCCACCGAGGACTTGCCCGCGCCGGACAGCCCGGTCAGCCAGACGGTTCGGCCCTTCGACAACCGGTCCGTCGCGGTGACCAGCGACTCGTGCCGCACGGTGTTGGGGCTCGCCGTGCGCGGTGACACGTCGCGCAGCACCATGCCGGCGGCCACGGTCCCGTTGGTCGCCTGGTCGATCAGGATGAACGAGCCGGTGGCGTCGTTGCGGGTGAACTCGTCGAGCATCAGCGGCACCTGCGAGCGCAGCGAGACGCGGCCGAGTTCGTTGAGTTTCAACGTGTTCGCGTCTTTGTCGCGGTGCAAGGTGTTAACGTCGAGGCGGTAGTCCAGCGCCATCACCTTCACCCGGGTGGTCCGGGTGGTGTGCTTGATGATGTAGTCATTGCCCGGCTGCAGCGTCGCACCGTCGGCCATCCAGCAGACCGTGGCGTCGAAGTCCTGAACGACCCGGGGCTGGTTGTTGGTGCGGGCGATCATGTCGCCGCGGGAGATGTCGATGTCGTCGGTGAGGCTCACCGAGACCGCCATCGGCGGAAACGCTTCGGCCACTGCGCCGGTCGGCCCCTCGATCGCGGCGATCCGGCTCGGCTTGCCCGAGGGCAGCACCACGACGTCGTCGCCGGGCCGCAGCACACCGCTGGCCACCGTGCCGGCGTAGCTGCGGTGATCGGCGTGCTCGTGGGTCTGCGGGCGGATCACGTACTGCACCGGGAACCGCACGTCGACCAGGTTGCGGTCACCGGCGATGTAGACGTCTTCAAGGTGCGACAGCAGCGCAGGACCGTCATAGTAGGGCGTCTTGTCCGACTTGGTCACCACGTTGTCGCCGAGCAGCGCCGACATCGGGATGGTCGTCACGTCGTGTACGTCCAGGCGGGTGGCGAACGAGTGGAAGTCGTCGCGGATCGCCTCGAATTTCTCGGCGTCCCAGTCGATCAGGTCCATCTTGTTGACCGCCAGCACGATGTGGCGAATCCCCAGCAGCGACGCCAGGAAGGTGTGCCGGCGAGACTGCTCCTGCAGCCCGTGCCGCGCGTCGACCAGCACGATCGCCAGCTGGGCGGTCGAAGCACCGGTCACCATGTTGCGGGTGTACTGGATGTGCCCCGGGGTGTCGGCGATGATGAATTTCCGCTTGGGCGTTGCGAAGTAGCGGTAGGCGACATCGATGGTGATGCCCTGCTCGCGCTCGGCGCGCAGCCCGTCGGTCACCAGGGCCAGGTCGGTGTAGTCGTTGCCGCGCTCCCGGGAAGTGCGCTCGACCGAGGCCAGCTGGTCTTCCATGACGGCCTTGGAGTCGAACAGCAACCGTCCGATCAGCGTGGACTTGCCGTCGTCGACCGATCCGGCCGTAGCGATTCGAAGCAATGTGGTTGCCGCACCCATCAGAAATACCCCTGCCGCTTGCGGTCTTCCATGCCTGCTTCGGAGATCCGGTCATCGGCGCGAGTCGCCCCGCGCTCGGTCAGTCGTGACACTGCGGTCTCCTCGATCACCTCTTCGACGGTGGCCGCCGTGGATTCCACGCAGCCCGTGCAGGTGACGTCACCGACGGTGCGGAACCGGACCCGCGTCTCGAACGCCTCTTCGCCGTCGGCGGGGCGCAGGAACTCGTGGTCGGCCAGCAGCATGCCGTCGCGCCTGAACACCTTGCGCTGGTGCGCGAAATAGATGGAGGGCAGAGCGATCTCCTCGACACCGATGTAGGACCAGATGTCGAACTCGGTCCAGTTCGACAGCGGGAACGCCCGGATGTGTTCGCCGGCCCGATGCCGGCCGTTGTAGAGATTCCACAGCTCGGGCCGTTGCGCCTTGGGGTCCCACTGGCCGAACTCGTCGCGGAAGCTGAACACCCGCTCCTTGGCGCGGGCCTTCTCCTCGTCGCGGCGGGCGCCGCCGAACGCGGCGTCGAACTTGTTCTCACTGATCGCCCGCAGCAGGGTGACCGTCTGCAACGGGTTGCGCGACGGCCCGTCGTCCACCACGCGTCCGGCGTCGATGTCATCTTGCACCGAGGCCACCACCAGCCGGACCCCGGTCTGCGCGACGAGCTCGTCGCGCGCGGCGATGACCTCATCGAAGTTGTGACCGGTGTCGACGTGCATCACCGGGAAGGGCAGCCGGCCCGGCGCGAACGCCTTGACGGCCAGGTGCAGCATGACGATGGAGTCCTTGCCGCCGGAGAACAGCAGCACCGGACGCTCGAACTCCGCCGCCACCTCCCGAATGATGTGGATGGCCTCGGCCTCCAGGGTGCGCAGATGCGTGAGCTGGTAGTGCCCGACGGTGGTGGCCTCGGGGGGCGCGGTGACGTTACTGGTCATGACTTCCTTGCCAGGGATACCCGATAATCTTGGTGAGACTTACCATATTTGTTGGTTATAGCTGGCTATGCAACCAGCCGCCCCGCGCTGCTGTCAATGTGATCTGCTCGTCCAGGACCCCTCCCCCGGCCCCTTTCCCCCGCGCGAGGCTGCGTCGGGT
>NZ_UWOA01000090.1:0-8431 GCF_900604305.1 Mycobacterium sp. P7213 | reverse complement strand
CGACGAAAACAACGCATCGGCATCCCAGCGATCCGCCGGAACCCGAACAATCCCCGAACCCTCATCACACAACAACCGCCACAACGCGGCCGGCCCATCCACCCCACCAGGCAGACGACACCCCACACCCACCACCGCGATCGGCTCGGTATCGCCAGCCTCGGCAACCGCCAACCGCGCCGTCAAATCATCAATCTTGCGCAGCGCCTCAGCAACAATCGCCCGACGATCCGGCCCCCCGACCGGCGCCGCACTCTTCTCGCTCAACTCAACCTCTCCGAAAGCTGCGCGAGCAGCTCGTCATCGCTCATGTCGTCATAGGCGTCGGCGCTGTCCTGCTCGGCGGCCTCCGCCACCTCGGGCAGCACCGTTGCCAGGTACCCCGTCAGCGCGTCGATCGTCGGGTAGTCGAACACCACTGCGGCCGGCAGAGCTTCGCCCAGACTGTCCGACAGTGATCGCTGCAGGGTGACGCTCATCAGCGAATCCATGCCGGACTGGAAGAACCCGGCGGTCGGATCCAGCGCGTGACGGGACCCCAGCCCCATGGCGGCGATGACCTGGTCGGTGACGTGTTCGCGCAGCAGCTCCCCACGCTGTCCGGGTTCCGCCTCAGTCAGAACGCGGCGGAACTCGGTGCTCTGCGCCGCCGGCCCGTCGGCAGGTGCGTCGACGATCAGCAGATCGTCGACGATGTGCAGCGCCGCCCGGGTGCGGTACGCGACGGCAAGCCGCGGCCAGTCCGCCGCGACGACGGTGTGCCGCACCGCATTGTGAGCACCGATCACCAGCGGCAGGGCTCCGATGGCGACATCGTCGGCCATCGGCTCCAGGCCGGAGTCGCCAGTCACCTGGCGTTCGGCATCGGATTGGGTGTCGGTCAGGGACTTCCACAACCCCCAGTTGATCGCGGTGGCCGGCAGCCCGGCCGCGCGGCGCGCGTAGGCGAAGGTGTCCAAGAAGGTGGTGGTGGCCGTGTAGTGCGCCAGCCACCGTGACCCAGTGATGCCGGAGATCGACGAGAACAACACGAAGTAGCGCACCGGCTGTCGCAGCGACAGCTTGTGCAGCACCGCGACCACGTCGAGCTTCGGGCGGAACATGGTGGTCACGTCGTCGTCGGTCATGTCGCGCAGGGTCACCGGGCCGCCGGCGAAGGCGGCCACGTGGATGCCTTCCAGCGGCGGCAGGTCGACGCCGAAGCGATCGAACAGCGCACCCATCGCGGTCTCGTCGGCGGCGTCGGCAGCCACTGTCACCAGTGTCGTTCCGGCCGGGGCCAACTCGGCCGCCAATCCGTCGAGCACTGAGCCCGGGCGTCGGGAAACCGCGACGATGGTCTTGGCTCCACTGGCCGCCAGTTGCCGCACCAGCTGCGGACCGATGTTGCCGGTCGCGCCGATCACCAGATGGCAACTGCCGGCATCGAATTCGACTGGTTCAGCTCCGGTAGGACGGCTGCCGAGCAGGCGCGGGACCCGACGAATACCGGCCCGGTAGACGACCTGGTCCTCGGTGTCGGCGGCGTCGGCTTCGGCCACCAGGTATCCGGCGACCAGTGCTGCGGGGACCGACTCGTCGACGTCGACAACCCTGCCCCAGATCTCCGGGTGCTCCAGCGCCAGGCTGCGGCCCAGCCCCCACAGTACGGCGTGCGCGGGGTTGGCCCGGTCGCCATCGCCGACAGGTTGCGCGTTGCGGGTCAGCAGGAACAGCTTCGCCGAGTTTGACGTCGGCTCCGTCATCGCGGTGGCCAGGCGCCGCGCCGCGTTGAACGCCTGGTAGGCCGGTGCGGCGCTGAGATCCGTCGGGTCCGTCGACGGCGCGAACAGCACATGGGTGGCCGCGCCCAGGGCGGTGGCCAGTGCCGCACCATCACCGTCGGCGCTCAGCACCGACGCGTCCAGCGCAGTCACGCCGCCGCCCAGCTTCGCGCCGATCTCGGCGCTGAGCTCCTGGCCGCCGATCACCAGCCAGGACTGCTCGGTGATGGTCTCGCCAGGCGCGGCTTCGGCAGCCGGCCAGGTCAGCTCGCACCACCAGTCCTCGGGCACCGGGCCCGAACTGCCGACGGCCCGCTGTGGCCCGGCACCGGCCGCAACAGCGGCGCCCCGGACTGCCGCGGTGTCGATCCAGTAGCTGCTGTGCTGCCACGGGGTGGCGGGCAGCACCGGGTGCGGCTCGGGCGGATGCGGGGTCAGCGGGGGCTGGGTGGTGTGCGTGCGATTGAGGTTGGTGTGGAAGCTGACCGCGTCGTCAGCGTCGCGCACCAGGGTCCCGACGCTGTGGTGGTGCCCGCCAAGGGCTTCCACCGTGTCAGCAATCGCGTGAGTCAGAATCGGGTGGGCGCTGACTTCCACGAACGTGGTGTACTCGCCGGCCGCGGCAGCGACCGCCTGAGTCAGTAGTGCGGGCTGCCGCACGTTGTTCACCCAGTAGTCGGCGTCCAGGATCGGCATGCCACCGGCCGGCATGGCGGCTTCGGTCACCGTCGAGAAGAACGGGATGGTGGCGACTTCCGGCGTCAGACCCGTTAGGGTCGCTCGCAACTCGGGCAGGATCGGGTCCATCAGCGCGGTGTGCGAGGCTACTTCCATGTTGACCCGCCGGGCGAACTTGTTCTGGCCGCTGACGGTCGCGATGACCGCGTCCACGGGCGCAACCGGGCCGGCCACCACGGTCTGCTTCGGCGAGAGGTAGCCCGCCACACTGACGTCCGGGTAGTCGGCCAGCAGTGCCTCGACGGCATCGGGGTCGAGGTTCAGCAGTGCCACCGCGCCCTGCCCGGCCTGCCTCGACATCAACTGCGAACGGGCCGCGATGACGCGGAACCCGTCGGCCGGGCTCAGCGCGCCGGCTACCACCGCCGCGGTGACTTCGCCCATCGAGTGGCCGATGACCGCGTCGGGATGGACCCCGTACGACCGCCACAGCTCGGTCAGCGCCAGCTGCAGCCCCATCAACACAGGCTGTACCTGCGCGTCGCCGCTGACCGGTTCACCGGCGGAGATCACCTGCCACAGCGAGAACCCGACGTGTTCGACGAAAGCGGGTTCCAGCACTGCCAGCGCCCGGGCGAACGCCGGTTCGTCGGTGAGCAGCGCACGGCCCATGCCGATCCAATGCGAGCCCTGCCCGGAGTAGACGAAGACGGTGCCGGGTCCGCACGGGCCGTCGTGCGGACCGATGACTCCGCACTCCTGGCCCTCCGCCGAGGTACCGGCCGCCAGTGCCCGCAGGCCGCTGACCGCCGCGTCCCGGTCGCGGGCGCACACCGTGCCGAACAGCGGTTGGCGGGCACGATGGTGATTGAGGGTGTGCGCGACGTCGGCAAGTTCCACACCGGCGCCGTCGCCTTCCAGCCAGTCGGCCAGGTCGGTGGCTGTGGCGGCGATCCGTTCCGGCGTCCGGGCGGAGACCACCAGCGTGGTCACAGCCGGATCTACCTCGCGCGCAGTGATCTTGGCGGGCGGCGCCTGCTCGATGACCACGTGAGCGTTGGTGCCACCGAAACCGAAGGACGAGATCCCGGCCCGCCGCGGGTGATCCGAGGAGGGCCACTCCTGGTGTTCGGCAACAACCTTCAACCGCATCTGCTCGAACGTGATGTGCGGGTTGGGGGTGTTGAAATGCAGGTTCTTCGGAATTCGCCCGCGCTGCACAGCCAGCACCGTCTTGATGAAGCCGACCATGCCCGCGGCCGCCTCGAGATGGCCGAGGTTCGACTTGGCAGCGCCGAGCAACAGCGGCGACTCCGGAGAACGACCCCGGCCGAGCACCGTGCCCAGCGCTTTGGCCTCGATCGGGTCGCCCAACAGGGTTCCGGTTCCATGGGTCTCGACGTAGTCGACTTCCTGCGGGGCGATACCGGCGTCGGCGTAGGCCGACCGCAGAACCGCCATTTGGGCGGCCGGGTTCGGCGCCAGCAGGCCGTTGGAGTGGCCGTCCTGGTTGATCGCCGATCCCCGCACCACCGCCAGCACGCGGTCGCCGTCTTGGCGGGCGTCGGACAGCCGCTTGAGCACCACGACACCGCAGCCCTCACCGCGAACGAATCCGTCGGCGTCGGCGTCGAACGCGTGGCACGCGCCGGTCGTCGACAATGCCCCGCTCTGGTCGAAACCGCGGAAAACCGCGGGTGACATCAGCAGGTTCACGCCGCCGGCGATCGCCATCTCGCACTCCCCGGTCCGCAGACTCCGGCAGGCCAGATGCAGGGCGACCAGCGACGACGAGCATGCGGTGTCCACCGTCACCGACGGGCCGCGCAGGTCCAAGAAGTACGACAGCCGGTTGGCGATGATGCTCAGTGCGCCACCGGCGTTGCTCCAGGCGTCCACGCTGGGTAGGTCGGCGGACGCGTGGCAGCCGTATTCGGTAATGCTGGCTCCGACGTACACGCCGGTCTGCGATCGCCGCAACGAGGTCGCCGGAATTCCGGCGTGCTCCAAGGCCTCCCACGCCACTTCGAGCAGCAGCCGTTGCTGCGGGTCCATCTTGACCGCTTCACGGCTGGAGATGTCGAAGAAGTCGGCGTCGAATGCGGCGATATCGCGCAGGAACGAGCCCCAGCGGGTGGTGCGGGCGATAGCGTTGCCCGTCTCGGCTGAACCGTCGTCGAACGGCGCCCAGCGATCGGCGGGCACTTCGGTCACCGCGTTGCCACCATCGAGCAGGAACTGCCACATCGCGTCCGGTGAGTTGATGTCACCTGGGAACCGGCAACCCAGACCGATCACCGCGATGGGCTCATCGGTGCCGAAGCGCCCGGGCTCGGGCGCCGACTCTTCGTCGGCGGACTCGGGCTCGATGAGGAACCGGGCCAGTTCGGCGACCGACGGGTGCTGCCAGAGTTCTACCGGTGAGACCTTGCGGCCCAGCAGTTCCGACAGCTCGCCGCAGAGCACCACGGCATCCCGAGATCCGACGCCCAGATCGTTGAGCGACGCGTTGAAATCGATGTCCTCAAGGCTGCAACCGATGTTGGTGACCAGATAGTCGGCCAGCCAGTGGCGCAGTGCTTCTTCGTCAAATGCTGCGGTCATGCGGGGAACTCAATTCCCACTAGATCCCGTCCCATCCGGCCGGAGCCGATTCCACGCTGTCGAACAGCTCGTTCAAAACACTGTCGGTCGACTCGGGCAGCTCACCGCCTGAGGCCGCCGCGTCGCCACCGACATCTTCCTGCGGCAACAGCTTGCCGGTCAGGTGCGCCGCCAGTGCCGCAGTCGTCGGGTGATTCCACAGCATGGTGGCCGACAACTCCATGCCCACCAACTGTTCGATGTCACGGCGGACCGCCATGGCCATCACGGAGTTCAGACCGAGTTCGGCGAACGGCCGGTCCAGCTGTAGCTGCGCCTCCGACATGCGAAGCTCGCGCGCCAGAATGCTGCGCAGCCCGATTTCCAGCTCGCTCAGTATCTCATCGGCGGGCAGCTGCGCCCAGTCGCGGACCGGTCCGGTCTCACCAACTCCCGGGGTGCCGGGTTCCCCGTCGGACGGCAGCGGCACCATCACGGCCTGCGCGACGTCGTAGTGCTCCACGTGGTCCCAGGCGGCGAAGGCTTCCGCCGGGGTGATGGGCCGCGAGCCCATCCGTTCCAGTTCGTGCAGCACCACGTGCGCCTCGGCGCCGAAACCCAGGCCCTTCCACGCCACCCAGTCCAGGCTGACGCTGTGGCAGCCCAGCTTGTGGCGGGCACGGGCCAAGCCGTCCAGGTAGGCGTTGGCGCTCGCGTAGGCGCCCTGACCGGGAACCCCGAACACCGCCCCGGCGGCTGCGGTCATGAAGAAGAAGTCCAGGCTTCCGGGCGGAAAGAGCTCGTTGAGCACCTGGGCGCCGGCGACCTTCGGCCACATGGTGTCGCGCAGCCGGTCGGCGTCGACCTCGGTGAGCAGCTGGCCCTCGGTGATACCGGCGGCGTGGATGATGCCGCGGATCGGCGGTGCGCCGGCTGCGTCGCGGCGGGCCAACAGGTCGGTCACCGCGGCCCGGGACCCGACGTCGAGCCCGGCCACATCAACGGTGACACCGCGCCGCTCCAAGGCCCGGATGGCGGCGATCTTGTTCCGCACGCCGGCCTCGATCTCCTCGGAGTCCCAGTCGCGCCGGGGCGGCAATGCACTGCGACCGGCCAGCACCAGGCGCCGGGCACCCCGGTCGGCCAGCCATCCGGCCATCAGCAGACCGAGCGCTCCCATACCGCCGGTGATGAGGTAGGCGCCGTCGGGCTCGCACACCATCGGCTTGCGCTGAGGCGGACCGGAGATCGGGCTGAACGCCGGCGTCAGGAACTGGTCGTCACGCCACACCACGATGGACTTGGCCGGCGTGCGCAGGATGCTCGACAGCGCCGCGGCGCTCGCGGCTGCATCGGCGGCGTCGTCGCTGGGCAGGTCCACCAGCCCACCGCAGAGTTGCGGCTGCTCTGCCCGGATCACGCCCGCCATTCCCCACAGGCAGCTTTGCCGCACCGCAGCGGCGGAGGCGGCCTCGTGCACGCCGTAGGTGACGATCCACAGGGCCGGCGGGTGCGCGTCGCGGTCGGCCAGGGTGGCCACCAGATCGGCCACCTCACCGGCCAGCCGGGCAGCGCAGTCCAGGTCGGATTCGTCTGCGGGCCCCGGGTCGGCGACATAGACGACGTGGTGGGCCTCGGCGATCCCGGCGCTGTGATGCCCGACCGCGCTCAGTCCGTCGCGCAGCCGGTCGGCGGCGACTCCATCACCGACCACAGCCAGTGTTCCCGGCTGACTCGAGGTCTGCAGGTCGGCGTCCCAGGGCTGCCAGTCGATCGCGTGCGCGATCGAGCTGGGGTCGTCGGAGGTGGCCAGGTTCAGTGTCGTGTAGCGCAGCCCGCGGATGTCGACACACCGGGCGCCGTCGGTTGTGGTCACGGCTATGTCGACGATGAGTTCGCCCTGTCCGGCGTCGCGCCGGTGCACAGTGACTGCGGCCCGGCCGTCCGCCGGTGCAGCACCGAAGCAGACCTCGTCGACCGATGCCGGCACCATCAGCTCGGGGTTGGTGTCGTCGATCAGGCGGGCGACATGCAGGGCGGCGTCCAGCAGCGCGGGCGTGCCGGACTGTGCGGACGCCACATCGGCACACAATTGCGTCGCGGTGGACCGGCCGTCGATCAGCGACCACTCGAAGGGACGCCCCTCGCTGCCCCAGGTGAGCCACAGCGCGGTCACCGCGTCGTCATCGAAGGAGGTTCCGCTGTGGCCGCCGATGGGGCTGGAGTCAACAGCGGGCCCGGCGGATTCGCTGCGCGGCGTGATGCGGGCGCTGAGATGTTTGACCCATCGGGCGGCCGAGTCGTCGGAAACCGACTTCGACGACACTGTCACCGATTCGCCGTCGGCGACCACCTGGATGGTCCGCAGTCGGTCGACGATGACGGGGTGCTCGAATCGGATCTCGCTGACCGCCGAGTCCCCGCTGACCTCGAACGCGGCCTCCGCCAGGGTTTGCAGCAGCACCGATGCCGGAACCAGCTCCACCCCGTTGTTGCGGTGACTGCCGGGATACGGTTTGGTCGCCGGGGACAGCCGGGCTTGCCACAGGTGGACGGTCGGTGTGCTGCCGATCTTGATGTGGGTGCCCAGCAGCAGGCCCGGCCGTGGCGCGGATTCGGCTGCGGTGATGGAGCTTTCGACCACAAGCCAGTGGTGGGTGTGTCGCCACGGTGTGGTCGGCAGCACCGGGTAGGACCCCGACGGATGCGGAAGGTCGCGCGGGCTGACCGGGTGGGCGCTGTTGAGATGCTGATGGAAGGCGACGGTGTCATCGCCGTCGCGCACCAGCGTGGCGACGCTGCAGTGCGGCACCGCGTCCAGGATCTCGTCGATCGTGTGGGTAAGGATCGGGTGCGGGCTGATCTCGATGAACGTGCCGTATTTGTCTCCGGCGGCAGCGACCGCCTGATGCACCCGGGCCGGCTGGCGCACGTTGTCCGCCCAGTAGCGGGCGTCGAGCACCGGGGTGGGTCCGAGCGGGTCGACCACGGTGGACAGGAACGGGATCTGTGGTGTTTGGGGGGTGATGTCGGCCAGTTCGGCGCGCAGTTCATCAAGGATCGGATCCATGAACGCGGTATGCGAGGCCACCTCCATGTTCACCCGCCGCGCAAACCGCTCCGCAGCAGCCACCGCAGCGATCACCGCATCCACATCGGCGGGCGCACCGGCCACCACCGTCTGCCGCGGCGACAAATACCCCGCCACCTCAACACCGGGATAACCCGCCAGCAACTCACCGGCAGCAACGGCATCCAACTCCAACAACGCCACCGCACCCTGACCGGCCTGCCGCGACATCAACCGCGACCGCACCCCGATCACCGTCAAACCCTGCTCCGGCGTCAGCGCCCCGGCCACCACCGCCGCAGACACCTCCCCCATCGAATGCCCGATCACCGCATCC